>NZ_JAOEDV010000050.1:0-32951 GCF_029837545.1 Stenotrophomonas sp. GD04024
TGTGCGCAGGAAAATGCATTGGCCGGAATGCACCGGTAGATCCACGCCACATGTGGAGTGCTGCCGACCATGGTTGGCGGCTACCGATGAGATGGTCCGTGCGGGGTACCTCGTGGTGGCTGTCGGTAGACCCACGCCATGCGTGGCTGTGTGACGTGGGCCTGCGCAATGCGCATGCCGTGGTTGCCGGCCAGCGGCCGGTACTACCGATGGATCGATGCCGTCCTGCGACACCCATCGAACGGGCCCTTCCCGTGATCCGTCACGCAGAGCACTTAAAAAAAAGACGGCGCCCTGCGGGCGCCGTCTCCAATCGATCCGGTTGCACGTTCCTATCAGGCGACCAGAGCGACCTCGCGCGCTTCCTGCTGGCGGAACACCGAGACCGCCTCAGTCAGCGTTCCCGCCTGCGACCGCAGTTCACGCGCGGCAGCAGTGGCTTCCTCCACCAGTGCCGCGTTCTGCTGCGTGGCCTGGTCCATCTGCACCACGGTCTGGTTGATCTGCTCGATGCCGATCGACTGTTCCTGCGAAGCGGCTGAGATCTCGCGCATCAGGTGGCTGACGCTCTCGACACCACCGACGATGCCCTGCATGCGCTGGCCAGCATCGGCCACCAGCTGCGCACCTTCACCCACCTGGCGGCCGGCTTCGTCGATCAGTTTCTTGATTTCCTGCGCAGCTGCGGCGGAACGCTGGGCCAGCACGCGCACCTCGCTGGCCACCACCGCGAATCCGCGGCCCTGCTCGCCGGCCCGCGCAGCTTCCACCGCTGCGTTCAATGCCAGGATGTTGGTCTGGAACGCGATGCCATCGATGACGCCGGTGATATCGCCGATCCGCTTCGACGCGCCCTCGATCGCCTGCATGGTGTCGACCACCCGCTGCATGGCGGTGTTGCCGTCACTGGCGGCATTCTGCGTGGAGGCGGCCAGCTCACTGGCCTGGCGGGCATGGGCCGCGTTCTGGCGAACGGTGGCAGTCAGTTCCTCCATGGATGCTGCAGTTTCCTGCAGGTGCGCGGCCTGGCGCTCACTGCGTTCGGACAGCGCGCCATTGCCGGCGGCGATCTCGCTGGCGGCGGTGCTGATCGAGATGGAGCACTGCTGGATGCGGCCGACCATGCGCGCCAGTTGCCCGGCGGTGGCGTTGGCATCACGCTGGATCGCGGCGAAGGCGCCTTGGTATTCGCCGTGCATGCGCCGGTCCAGATCGCCATTGGCCAGCGCAGAAAGCATCTGTCGCACTTCGTCGACGGTGCTGCCCAGCGTATCGAGCAGTTGGTTGATGCCACCGGTGAGCCCCTCCAGGAAGCTGGCACCTTCGCCCGCTTGCAGACGCTGGTCGAGATCGCCTGCTGCGGCCGCGGCAACAATGTCGGCGACTGCGTTCTCAAGCGACAGTTCGTGCGTACGGTCATGCCACTCCACGGCGAAACCGAGGCGCACGCCCTGTGCATCGAACACCGGCGTGACCACCTGGGCGAAATGCACCGGGCCGATCTGCACCTTGCCGTTGTGCGTGACCTGCAGGCCATTGAGGATCGCGCGGATGCGGTCCGGATTGGCGTGGAAACGATGGATGCTGCTACCAACGAGGCGTTCGGCGTCGAAGTCGGGGAAGGCCTGGCGCAGCGTCGTTTGCTGGTTGCGCAGCAGGGCCACCACCGAACGGTTCACGTAGCGGATCACGTGGTCGTTGTCGGCAATCATCATCGCGGTGCGCGAGGCGTCCAGGGCCTGGCGGATCTGCGCGTTCTCGGCATGCGCTTCAGCCTCGCGCCCGCGCTGGGCCTGCACGTGGCGGGCGGTATCGGCCAGCGCATGGGCCAGCGAGCCCGGTGCAAAGGCCGCGGTATCCGCATGCGCGCCCAGATCCGCACCGGTGGCGATATCGCGGGCCAATGCTGCGAGGCGGCGTGGGCCGTGGCCGAGCGCCTCGGTCTGCTGGCGCAGGCGCAACGCGACCTGGCCGAGGAACAGGGTCAGGCCGGCAAACAGCGTTGCCTGCAGCAGCGTTGGCCCGGCCGCGGCACCTTCCAGCAGCGGCTGCAGCAGCGCGAGCGTGCCAACGCCACCGGCCAGCCATACCGGCAGGCGATCACGGTGGCTGAGCAGCACGCCCAGCAGTACCGCGATCGGCAATGCCGGCGACAGGCCGACCATCGCGCACAGCAATGCCAGTTGCAGCGACAACAGCAACGCCAGGCCATTGCGCGCGAGGCTGTGACCCGCCTGTGGGCCGGCCAGCCAGATGGCCGGCAGCACGGCGGCCGCAGCCAACGCGGCACCCGGCACGTGGGGCCCACGCAGGGCCAGAACCAGGCCAGCCACGGCCAGCGCCGCGCTGCCGATCAGCAGTCGGCGATCAGCACGGCGGGCGAGCTGCTGCAGATGCGGCAGCCGGGCGGTATCGGGGGGGCGGGAGGATGCAGCGGACATCGGCGACTCCTGGATCAACAGACGGCAGCGGCCACGCCGCGACGCACGCATGAGCGCGTGGCCTGGGCGTGGACCGGGAATTCGGGGAATGCGACGTCATCAACGCCGCGGAGACAGCGCGCCGTGACCCCATCCTGTGGGTGACGGTGCAGTAGAGCGGGCATGCGGACTTCCTTGCAGAACCAGACATACGCCGCAGGCCCGACCGGGCCCGCGTGCTGCGGACGCAGGGGCCCGCAACTGATGTATCGGCCGCAAACGCGCGGAGTGAAGCGCGCGGAGGCGCGGACTCAGTCGGCGTTGTCGTTGCTGAAGAAGTGCAGGATCACGTCGGCAACCTGTGCCGGGTCTTCCATGTGCAGGTGATGGTTGCCGGGAAACACTGCCAGTCGTCCATCGCACAGGTGCCGCAGGCGATCGCTGCGCATGGGCTCGGGGTAATAGGACTGCGCTGGCGTGGCGTAGATCACCTGCGTGGGGCAGGCGATGGCCTGCAGCAGATTGTCGATCTGGCCTTCGCTGAGGCGGATCGCGGTGGGCAGCATCAGCCGTGGATCGCTGCACCAGCGATAGCCGCCTTCGACCGGTTCCACGCCACGTTCGACCAGCAGTCGTGCGCAGCCTTCGCTGAGCTGGTTGGTCATCATCCGTGCGCGGATCGGCGCAGCCAGGTCGGGGAACACGCGTAGCTGCTTGCGTGCGAGCGCACGCGTGGCATTCACATGCTCGCGCAGGCGATGCGCGGTTTCTTCCTCCGGCCCGCGCAGGCCGCCGAGTGCTTCGATCGCCACCAGCCGTTCGATGCGGTCGCTGACCGAGGCGGTGAGGCTGGCGATGCCCGCACCCATCGAATGGCCGAGCAGGCTGAAACGGTCCCAGCCCAGTGCATCGGCCACATCAAGCACGTGGCAGATCGCGGCGGGCGTGGTGTAGCTGGCACCGGCCGGAAGATGGGCGCTGTGGCCATGGCCGGGCAGGTCGATGGCGACCAGCTGCAGCGAGGACAGGTGCGGGGCCAGTGGCACGAAGCTGGCGGCGTTGTCGAGCCAGCCGTGCAGGGCCAGCACGCGCGGACCCTCGCCGTGGTTGCGCAGGCCGGCGACGCGTGCGCCACCGACCTCGAGTTCAAACGGATGCAGGCTCATGCCAGCGAGGCCACGGCCAGCCGCGCCAGGGCGCGTGCATGCTCCGGTTCGGCGTTGAGGCAGGGGATGTAGCGCATCGTCGCGCCGCGTTCGGCCAGCGTTTCGGTAAAGCCCATTGCCACTTCCTCCAGCGTTTCCAGGCAGTCGGTGGCGAAGCCGGGGCAGACCACGTCGATCTGCCTGACCCCGGATTCGGCCAGCGCCCACAGGCTGGGCTCGGCGTACGGCTGCAGCCAGCGCTCGCGGCCGAAGCGCGATTGATAGCCCATCTGCCATTCGTCCCTGCCCAGGCCCAGCGCGTTGGCAATGGCCTGGGCGCTGGCCTCGCACCGCTGCGGATACGGATCGCCGCCATCGGCCAGGCGTTGCGGGATGCCGTGGAAGGAGAACATCAGCTTCTGGCCACGTCCGTGCTGTTCCCAGTAACGCTGGATGGAACCGGCAACGGCCTCGACCCAGCCCGGGTCGACCGAATAGTCGCGCACCAGGCTGACCGTCACGCCGGGGTTGCGGCGCTGCCAGGCATCGACGCGGTCTTCGACCGAGGCGGTGGTGGTGGTCGAGTACTGCGGATACAGCGGCAGCACCACGATGCGACGTGCGCCTTCGGCGGCCAGGCGGTCGAGCTCGCCAGCCAGCGCCGGTTCACCGTAGCGCATCGCATGGCGAACCCGGAGCGTCGGCAGCAGTGCCTGCATGGCCTGCGCCAGTTGGCGCGTATGCACCATCAACGGAGATCCGTCGGGCAGCCAGACCTGGGCGTACTTGGCCGCCGAACGGCTGCTGCGCAGCGGCAGGATCAGCCCGCGCAGCAGTGGCTGCCACAGCAGTGCCGGAATCGAGACCACGCGGGGGTCGGACAGGAATTCAGCCAGGTAACGGCGTACGGCGGGGGCCGTCGGCGTCTCGGGCGTGCCTAGGTTGACCGCCAGCACGGCGGTATCGGGTGCGTCGAGCATGGGATGTATTGTCGCCGATCCGGTGCCGCGCCGGCATGCAGGGTTCGGATCGCAGGCATAGCGGGCATCTATATGAGCAGGCAACGCTCATTGGCGATTCATGGCAACACTACTAATTTCAGTCACTTGCTATATCTTCCTATGGACTGACTTCTGGAGCCTGCCATGCGTCGCCCGATCCAAGCCCTGCTGATCGCCGCCAGTCTGCTGTCCAGCCAGGCCATGGCCGGACCGCAGGAAGACCAGCGCGCCCGCAACGCCGTGCGTGTGCTGGCCGAAATCCAGGGAATCCCTGAACAGGGCATTCCAGACAAATTGCTGGACGAAGGCCGCGCGGTCATCGTCATTCCCGACACGATCAAGGCCGGCCTGGTCATCGGTGGTCGTCGCGGCCATGGCCTGATGTCGGTGCGCATGGCCAATGGCGCCTGGTCCAACCCGGTGTTCGTCAAGCTCACCGGCGGCAGCATCGGCTTCCAGGCCGGCGTGCAGTCCTCGGACGTGGTGCTGGTGTTCCGCAACGACCGCAGCCTGGACAACCTGGTCAACGGCAAGTTCACGCTGGGCGCCGATGCCGGCGTTGCCGCCGGCCCGGTCGGTCGCAATGCCGCCGCCGCCACCGATGGCCAGCTGAAGGCCGAAATCTGGTCGTGGTCGCGTGCCCGTGGCTTGTTCGCCGGCGTCGCCCTGGACGGTGCGGTGCTGCAGATCGACGATGCCGCCAATCTGGACGCCTACGGCAGCAACACCACGCCGCGCATGATCTTCGAAGGTCGCGCCGGTGGTTCGCCGTCGATGGATGTGGTCGCCTTCCGCGATCGCCTGGAAGAGGCCACCTACGCCGCGCGCAACAACCGCAACGGCAACGGCGGCAATGCGCCGCGTCCGGCAGCCGCCCCGGCGGTCGCCCCGGCGCCTGTTCAGGCAGCGCCGGCCCCGGCAGAGGCCACCACTGCGCCGCTGCAGAACGTGCCGCAGACCCCGCCGCCGCAGCAGCAGGGCTTCCAGCCGGTCAACGACGGCGAGATCCGCACGGAAACGCTGGGCGGAAACTGACTTTCGTCACGCGCGCCGGCTAACAGCCGGTGCGCTATGCTCGACAGCCTGATCACTAACGTAACGAGCGTCTTTATGGGCAGTTTCAGCATCTGGCATTGGTTGGTCGTGCTGGCCATCGTCCTGCTGGTGTTCGGCACCAAGCGCCTGACCAGTGGCGCCAAGGACCTCGGTTCGGCGGTCAAGGAATTCAAGAAGGGCATGCGCGACGAGGACAAGCCGAACGCGCAGCTGGGCGACGAGTCGCGCAGCCAGGACGCCTCGCGCACCGCGCAGGACGAGCACGACCGTAACGCTCGCTGATCCGGAGCGGTTGCGGTGTTTGATATCGGCTTCAGCGAACTGCTGGTGATTGCGGTGGTCGCCCTGGTGGTGCTCGGTCCCGAGCGCCTGCCCAAGGCGGCCCGCTTCGCCGGCCTGTGGGTGCGTCGTGCCCGCAATCAGTGGGATTCGGTGAAACAGGAGCTGGAG
Source organism: Stenotrophomonas sp. GD04024 (assembly GCF_029837545.1). Classification (NCBI taxonomy): domain Bacteria; kingdom Pseudomonadati; phylum Pseudomonadota; class Gammaproteobacteria; order Lysobacterales; family Lysobacteraceae; genus Stenotrophomonas; species Stenotrophomonas sp. GD04024. Next base: position 6,073 of record NZ_JAOEDV010000050.1, read on the forward strand.
CGCGAACTGCAGGCCGAGGAGATCAAGCGGCAGATGCAGGACGTGCGCCAGGGCATGCAGGACACCGAAAACCAGCTGCGCGCCAGCGGCGAAGCGATCCGTCGCGAAGCCCAGCAGGCGCAGCAGCAGGGCGACGATCTGGCGCAGCAAGTACGCGCGCCGGCGCCGGCCGACCTGCCGCCGCACCTGGGCGAGCCGGTTGCCGCGGACCCGGCACCGGCACAGGACGTCGCTGCGGTAGCGCCCAGCACCGCCACGGCCAGTGAAACCAATGCGACGCCGCCGGCGCAGAACACGGAGCGCCCCTCATGAGTGAGCAGGATTTCGGCGAAAGCTCGCTGGTTGAACATCTGGTGGAACTGCGCGGCCGCCTGGTGCGCGCATTGCTGGGCCTGGGCGTGGCGCTGCTGGCGCTGCTGCCCTTCACCCAGAAGCTGTACAACGCGCTGGCCGAACCGCTGGTCTCGCAGCTGCCGAACGGGCAGACGATGATTGCGACCAATCCGGCCGGTGCCTTCTTCGCGCCGTTGAAGCTGACCTTCTTCGTCGCCCTGTTCGTGGCGGTGCCGTGGCTGCTGTACCAGCTGTGGGCGTTCGTTGCCCCGGGCCTGTACGCGCGCGAAAAGCGCCTGGCGGTACCGCTGCTGGTGTCGTCGGTGGTGCTGTTCTACACCGGCTGTGCGTTCGCTTACTTCCTGGTGCTGCCGGCGGTGTTCCACTTCCTCACCACCTTCAGCCCGGACGTAATTGCGATCACCCCGGATGCGAACGCCTACCTGGACTTCGTGCTGGCGATCTTCTTTGCCTTCGGCGGCAGTTTCGAACTGCCGGTGGCGATGGTGATCCTGGTGCTGCTGGGCTGGGTGACGCCGCAGCAGTTCAAGGAAGGCCGCGGTTACGCGATCGTCGGCATCTTCGTGGTGGCCGCCGTGCTGACCCCGCCGGACGTGGTCTCGCAGCTGATGCTGGCCATCCCGATGTGCCTGCTCTACGAGCTGGGCATCCACGCCGCACGCTGGCTGGTGCCGTCGTCGGTAGTGAAGAAACCCGCCGCCTGAAAGAAAAAAGGGGACGGAGGGGATTAAGTCGTTAAAGGCACAAACGACTTAATCCCCTCCGTCCCCTTTTTCCGTCAGGCGTGGAAGATGTCGCTGGAGGTCGGGGTGGTCGGGATCGGCGGTGCGGCGCGGCTGCCGCGGTGCACGAACATCTGCTTCCACGCGGCATAGACCGCGCCGACGTACAGCGGCATCAGTACCGTGGTCAGTACCAGCTGGGCGATGAAGGCCGCGGCCAGCGGGCCGCCGATCAGCATCGCGATCTGGATCACGATCACGAACAGGATGTACATGCAGAACGCGGCGATCAGGCCGAGCACGGCGAACACGATCATCGCGCCGATGTTCTCGATGCAGCCCTGCAGGCTCAGGCGCAGCGCATGCATGCCGCTCTGCTTGTCGAACACCACCAGCGCCGGCTGGGTGAACATCGCCAGCGACAGCGCGACCGCACTCAGGAACACCAGCAGCATCCACAGCGCGATGCGCTTGGCCGGCAGGTTGGCGACCAGCGCGGCGGCATCGTCCGGCTTGATCTGCTGACCACTGCGGCTGATTTCTTCCATCTTGGTCATGACCTCGCTGAAGGCGGTGAAGCCTTCGCGGCCGATCATCATGAACAGCAGCGCGCCCAGCAGCAGCACCGCCAGCACCTGGATCGCCAGCGGCACCAGCAGGTGGCTGACGCGGTGGTCGCGGATCGGCTGCAGCAGGTGCGAGGCCAGGCCCGGGCGGCCTTCGTCGATCTCGCCCACGGCATACAGCATGCCGCCGAACATGATTGGCGAAATGGCCAGGGTCATCAGCTGCACGGCCATGCCGGCAGCGCCGGGAATCAGCGTCGACAGCAGGGTCACCACCCAGCTCACCAGCAGCCAGGTCAGGCCGATCCGGGCCAGCTGCAGCGGCGCACGCCGGTACAGGGAGAACGTATCCAGCAACCACTGGGCGCCCGCCGAAGCCGGCAGCTTGCGAATCTCTTTCATGGACATCCGGGAAGGGACAGGAGGGGCCGGGCGGCTGCCCGTGGCGCCGATTATCCCTGTTTTGCCGCCGGCTGGGCTGAAGACAGCCGCGCCTGGCGGACGAAGCGGCGCAACAGCTGGCGGGCCAGCGGTGCGGCGCTGACCGCGCGCTCGATGCTGCGGGCACAGCCGCCGTGGCGGCCGATGCAGTCGGCGCGGGCACGCACGTAGCCACGCATGTGGTGGGTGGCGAATTCCGGATGGAACTGCACGCCCCATGCCTGGCGCCCCCAGCGGAAGGCGTGGCAGCCATCCAGCGGCGAACGCGCCAGCACTTCGGCACCGTCCGGTGCGCGCAGGACGGTCTGCAGGTGGGTGGCGTGGGCGGCGAAATGCTGTGGCAACCCCTGGAACAGCGGGTCCTGCGCGGCCTGTGGCTGCAGTTCCAGCTCGATCGTGCCGGACTCGCGGCCCGCTGGGTTGTAGGCCACCTCGCCCCCGAGCGCGTGCGCCAGCAGCTGATGGCCGTAGCAGATGCCGAACACCGGCAAGTCGTCGTGGGCGGCCTGCCGCAGCCAGGCGGCGCTGCGCTCGCTCCACTCGGCATGGTCGGTGACGAAGGCGGCCGAGCCGGTCACCAGCACGCCGGCGAAGCCGTGCGGATCGGGCAGGGCGCCACCGTGTTCGACATCGACCACCACTGTCTCGTGTTCTTCCAGCCCGGCGGCGACGCGGATCCAGTGCGGGAAACGCCCGTAGCGGCGCAGTGACGGCACCGGGCGGCCGGTTTCAAGGATCAGGAACGGAGCTGGGTTCATCCGGGGGCGGCAGCACTGACAGGACTTCCTCGATTGTAGTCAGCCCCTGCGCCACCTTTTCAAGCCCGGCCTGGCGCAGGGTTCGCAGCCCTTCAGCCCGCGCGGCGCGGGTGAAACCGGCCAGGTCCATGTCGGCGCGGATCTGCCCGCGCAGCCGCGAGCCCAATGGCAGCAGCTCATACAGGCCGATGCGGCCGAGAAATCCGGTGCGCCGGCACTCCAGGCAACCGACCGGCCGACAGGGCGTGGCGGCATCTGGATATGCAGCATGGCTATCAGCCAGCACCGCCCAGTCGGCCGCGCCAAGGCTGTGCGGCTGCTTGCAGTGCGGGCACAGGGTGCGCACCAGGCGTTGGGCGAGGATGCCGTTGAGGGTGCTGGCCAGCAGGTAATGCGGCACGCCCAGGTCGAGCAGGCGGGTGACCGCCGAGGGCGCATCGTTGGTGTGCAGCGTGGATAGCACCAGGTGGCCGGTCAGCGAGGCCTGCACCGCCATCTGCGCGGTTTCCAGGTCGCGGATCTCGCCGATCATGATGATGTCCGGGTCCTGCCGCAGCAGGGTGCGCACGCCACTGGCGAAGTCCAGGTCGATGTTGGTCTGCACCTGCATCTGGTTGAACTCGGGCGCGATCATCTCGATCGGGTCTTCCACCGTGCACACGTTCACGTCCGGTGTGGCCAGCCGCTTCAGCGTGGAATACAGGGTGGTGGTCTTGCCCGAGCCGGTCGGGCCGGTGACCAGCACGATGCCGTGCGGGCGCTCGACCAGTGCATTCCAGCCGGCGGCCTCCTGCGGGCTGAAACCGAGCTGGTCGATGCTCTTGAACGCGGCATCCGGGTCGAAGATGCGCATCACGCACTTCTCGCCGAAGGCGGTGGGCATGGTCGACAGGCGCATCTCGACCTCGCGGCCGCCCGGCGAGCGGGTCTTGATGCGACCATCCTGCGGGCGCCGGCGCTCGGCCAGGTCCATGCGGCCCAGCACCTTGATGCGGCTGACCACGGCGGTCATCACCGCCGGCGGCACCTCGAACACCTTGTGCAGCACGCCGTCGATGCGGAAGCGCATGCGTCCCATCTCGCGGCGCGGCTCCAGGTGGATGTCCGAGGCGCGCTGCTCGTAGGCGTACTGCAGCAGCCAGTCGACGATGTGCACGATGTGCTGGTCGTCGGCGTTGACGTCGCCGGCACGGCCCAGCTCGACCAGCTGTTCGAAGCTGGGCAGGGTGGTGCTGGCCTCACCGCGCGCATCGCCACGGGCGCCACGCACCGAGCGGGTCACCCCGTAGAACTCCATGGTGTAGCGGTGCAGGTCCAGCGGGTTGACCACCGCCAGCTCGATGCGGCGCCGGGTCAGGTGCTGCAGGTCGCGGCGCCATTCCTGCACCAGCGGCTCGCTGGTGGCCACCAGCACGCGCTCGGCATCCACCGCCAGCGGCAGGAAGCGGTGGCGGCGGGCATAGGCATGCGACACCAGGGCCGTGACCGCGGCGACGTCGACCCGGGTCGGGTCGATGCGCAGGTAGCGGCAGCCGGTACGCTGCGCCAGCCATTCGCTGAGGCGTTCCAGGGTCAGTTCGCCGCCGCCGTTGGCCGCCAGCTTGAGGTTGGACAACAGCACCAGCGGATGCACTTCGCTGGCGTTGCGCGCGCCCTGCGCGGAGAACCGCATGCGCTCGCGGTCCTGCTCGGCCACCAGGCCATCGGCGATCAGCGCCGCGGCGATCTGCTCGAAATGCAGGCGGCCCCAGGGCAGCGGAACGCCGCCCGCCTCGCCGGGCGTGCCCACCGGCAGCCGATGTTCCATCTGCCTGCTCCTCCCGGGTACGGAATGCCCCGCAGGTCGGCCGTTATACTAGCGCACCCCCCTTGCCGGCCAAGAATCGTCCGCATGTCCGCGACCCCGACCGTTCCGATCACCTTCCAGGGCCTGATCCAGACCCTGAACCAGTTCTGGGCCCAGCAGGGCTGCGTGCTCATCCAGCCGCTCGACCTGGAGGTGGGCGCCGGTACCTTCCACCCGGCCACCTTCCTGCGTGCGATCGGTCCGGAAGGCTGGAACGCGGCCTACGTGCAGCCCTCGCGCCGCCCGACCGACGGCCGCTACGGCGAGAACCCGAACCGCCTGCAGCGCTACTACCAGTACCAGGTGGCGATGAAGCCGGCACCGGACAACATCCAGCAGCTGTACCTGGATTCGCTGAAGGCGCTGGGCATCGATCCGCTGGTGCACGACCTGCGCTTCGTCGAGGACAACTGGGAATCGCCGACGCTGGGTGCCTGGGGCCTGGGCTGGGAAGTCTGGCTCAACGGCATGGAAGTGACCCAGTTCACCTACTTCCAGCAGGCCGGTGGCCTCGAATGCCGACCGGTGCTGGGCGAGATCACCTATGGTCTCGAACGCCTGTGCATGTACCTGCAGAACTGCGACAACGTCTACGACCTGGTCTGGACCTACGGCCCGGACGGCCAGCCGGTGACCTACGGTGACGTCTACCACCAGAACGAGGTGGAGCAGAGCACCTACAACTTCGAATATGCCGACGTGGACGAACTGTTCCACCGCTTCGACGCCTGCGAGCGCGAAGCGCAGAAGCTGGTGGAAGTGAACCTGCCGCTGCCGGCCTACGAGCAGGTGATGAAGGCCAGCCACACCTTCAACCTGCTCGATGCGCGCCGCGCGATCAGCGTGACCGAACGCCAGCGCTACATCCTGCGCGTGCGCGCGCTGGCCCAGGCGGTGGCCAAGGCGTACTACGAGCAGCGCGAGAAGCTGGGCTTCCCAGGCGTGAAGAAGGCCTGACGGCCCTCCCGCACCGACCCGCTTTTCATCAACTACCCGGGGCGCCGGACGCGTCGCGCGCTGCGCCCCCACCACAGGATTGAAACGATGAGCCAACTGTCCCCCCTGCTGATCGAACTGGGCACCGAGGAGCTGCCGGTCAAGGCGCTGCCGGGCCTGGCCCAGGCCTTCTTCGATGGCGTTGTCGACGGCCTGCGCAAGCGCGGCGTCGCACTGGAACTGGGCGACGCCCGCCCGTTGTCGACCCCGCGCCGGTTGGCCGTGCTGCTGCCGGGCGTCGGCCTGGAACAGCCGGAACAGCACAGCGAAGTGCTGGGCCCGTACCTGAACATCGCGCTGGACGCCGAAGGCCAGCCGACCAAGGCCCTGCAGGGATTCGCCGCCAAGGCCGGGATCGACTGGACCGCGCTGGAGAAGACCACCGACAACAAGGGTGAGCGCTTCGTGCACCGCGCGGTGACGCCGGGCGCGAGCACCGCCAGCCTGCTGCCGGAGATCCTGCGCGAGGCGATCGCGGCGATGCCGATTCCCAAGCCGATGCGCTGGGGCGACCACGCCTGGGGCTTTGCGCGCCCGGCGCACTGGCTGGTGCTGCTGCACGGTGGCAACGTGGTCGAGGCCGAACTGTTCGGCCTGCAGGCTGGCCGTGTCAGCCGTGGCCATCGTTTCCACCACGACCAGGCGGTGTCGCTGGCGCAGCCGCAGGATTACGTGGAGGCCCTGCGCGCCGCGTTCGTGCTGGTCGACCCGAGCGAGCGTCGCGCGCGCATCGTCGCCGAGGTCGAGGCCGCTGCGGCCAAGGCCGGCGGCAGCGCCCGCATCACCGAGGACAACCTGGAGCAGGTGGTGAACCTGGTTGAGTGGCCGTCGGCGGTGCTGTGCAGCTTCGAGCCCGCGTTCCTGGCGGTGCCGCAGGAAGCGCTGATCGAGACGATGGAGATCAACCAGAAGTTCTTCCCGGTGCTGGATGACAGCGGCACGCTGACCGAGAAGTTCATCGGCATTGCCAACATCGAATCGAAGGACGTGGCCGAAGTGGCCAAGGGCTACGAGCGCGTGATCCGCCCGCGCTTCGCCGATGCCAAGTTCTTCTTCGACGAAGACCTGAAGCAGGGCCTGGCGTCGATGGGCGAGGGCCTGAAGACGGTGACCTACCAGGCCAAGCTGGGCAGCGTGGCCGACAAGGTCGCCCGCGTGGCCGCCCTGGCCGAGGTGATCGCGCCGCAGGTTGGCGCCGACGCTGCGCAGGCACGGCGTGCCGCCGAACTGGCGAAGAACGACCTGCAATCGCGCATGGTCAACGAATTCCCGGAACTGCAGGGCATCGCCGGCCGCCACTACGCCGTGGCCGGTGGCGAATCGGCCGAGGTCGCGCTGGCCATCGACGAGGCCTACCAGCCGCGCTTCGGTGGCGATGACATCGCGCTGTCGGCGCTGGGCAAGGTGCTGGCGATTGCTGAACGCGTGGACACGCTGGCCGGTGGTTTCGCCGCGGGCCTGAAGCCGACCGGCAACAAGGACCCGTTCGCCCTGCGCCGCAATGCGCTGGGCCTGGCCCGCACGATCATCGAGAGCGGCTTCGAGCTGGACCTGCGCGCGCTGCTGGCCAGCGCCAACGCCGGCCTGGCCGCGCGCAACGTGCAGGCCGACGTCGGCGAGCTGTACGACTTCATCCTCGACCGCCTGAAGGGCTACTACGCCGACAAGGGCGTGCCGGCCACGCATTTCAATGCGGTGGCCGAGCTGAAGCCGGCCTCGCTTTACGACTTCGACCGCCGCCTGGATGCGATCGGCACCTTTGCTGCGCTGCCGGAAGCCGAGGCGCTGGCCGCGGCCAACAAGCGCATCCGCAACATCCTGCGCAAGGCCGAGGGCGACATTCCGGCCCAGATCGACACGGCGCTGCTGCAGGAAGACGCCGAGCGCGCGCTGGCTGAAGCCGTCACCGCGGCCATCGACGACACCGGCGCCAGCCTGCAGCACAAGGACTACGTGGCCGTGCTGGCCCGCCTGGCCCGGCTGCGCCCGCAGGTCGACGCCTTCTTCGATGGCGTGATGGTCAATGCGGAAGATCCGGCGCTGCGTGGCAACCGCCTGGCGCTGCTGACGATGCTGGGCGAGCGCCTGGGCAAGGTCGCGGCGATCGAGCATCTGTCGAGCTGATGCCGGTATCGGTAGTGCCGGCCGCTGGCCGGCATTGCCACCGCGCATCGGATCGATCTGTGGTTGCCGGCCAGCGGCCGGCACTACCGGATCACCGCCGGCGGATGTCCATCGGGGTCATTGCCGGCATCGCGCACGATGCCGGCTTCCTCATCGGCATTCACGATGATCGCCACAAAGGCGCGTATTTTGACCGCCACTTAACAACCGATCCCGAATGACGTGATGCATTTCGCATCGTCACCTCCGGTCGGTATGCTGTGCCGCATGCAGCCAAAGAAATACGCCCTGCCGCTGATGGTCCTGTCGTTGGCCGCCACTTCCGTGGCCCACGCGCGCGGCACCATCGACAAGGTGGACATCAAGGGATTGGACAAGGGCGACGACGCCGCAATCATCGAGAACATCCAGGAATCGCTGTCGCTGTACGACACGATCGGCAAGGAGCAGGGCGAGTCGCGCCTGGAGTACCTGTTGTCGCAGGCCGAGCGGCAGACCCGCCAGGCACTGGAACCGTTCGGGTACTACAACCCGGTGATCAAGGTCGAGGCGCCGCGCGTGGACGAGCACGTGCGCGTGCTCATCCATGTCGACAAGGGTGCGCCGGTCACCGTGCGCCGCGAGCACATCGACATCACCGGCCCGGCGATCTACGACCAGTACCTGCAGGACGACCTGGCTGCGTTCAAGCCGCGCAAGGGCCAGCGCTTCGTGCATACCCAGTACGAAGCCAGCAAGATCACCATCACCCGCCGCCTGGCCGAACGTGGCTACTTCGACGCCGACTACACCCAGCGCCAGGTGCAGATCACCCGCGCCGACAATGCTGCAGACATCGACCTGACCTGGGACAGTGGCCGCCGCTACAACATGGGCCCGGTGCGTTTCGAACAGGACTACTTCGTCGACAAGCTGTTCGACCCGCTGGTGTACTGGGACCAGGGCAGCTACTACCACGAGGGCAAGCTGGATCGCCTGCGGCAGTCGTTGACCAAGCTGGACTATTTCAGCGTGATCGACATCCAGCCGCGTCCGGACCAGGCCGACGCGAACGGCGACGTGCCGGTGGACGTGAAGCTGACCCGCGCCAAGCGCACCATCTACACCGCCGGCCTGAGCTACGGCAGCGAGAGCGGCCCGGGTGTGCGCGGTGGCATCGAGCGGCGGTTCCTGAACAACCGCGGCCACAAGATGAACACGCAGCTGGACTATGCGCAGAAGCGCAAGAGCCTGGTCACCAGCTACCGCATCCCGGCGTTCAACTGGCTCGACGGCTGGTACACCTTCGCCGCCAGCGCGTATGACGAACAGACCGATTACATCGACCTGCGCAACTTCAAGCTGATCGCCAGCCGCAGCGGCGAGATCAACGAGCACTGGACCGCGATCGCCTCGGTCAACGCGCTGCGCGAGCGCTGGCGCTACGCCTCCGGCACCGAATTCACCGATGCGGTCTACAACACCTCGACGCTGGTGTACCCGCAGATGGTGGCCGACTACGTCAACGTCGACGACCCGCTGTTCCCGCGCAAGGGCATCAGCGGCACCGCGACGCTACGGACCGGCATCGAGGGCGTCGGTTCGGATACCAGCTTCGTGCAGGCCAATGCCGTGCTGCGCTGGTACATCCCGGTGGGCGAAAGCAACCGCCTGATCCTGCGCGGCGAGGGCGGCACCACCTGGACCAGCGACCTGGTGGCGATGCCACCGAGCCTGCGTTACTTCGCCGGCGGCGACCGCAGCATCCGCGGCTACGCCTACCGCGAGGTCGGCCCGCGTACGCCGGCGCCGGACAAGTACGCACTGGGCGCCAAGAACCTGGTGATCGGCTCGGCCGAGTACGAGCACTACTTCAATGGCGGTCCATGGGGCGCGGCGGTGTTCGTCGATACCGGCAGCGCCTTCGACAACACCATTGATCTGCACACTGGCGTCGGCTTCGGCGTGCGCTGGAAATCGCCGGTCGGCCCGGTACGCATCGACGTGGCGCACGGCCTGAACAACCCGGATTCGCAGTTCCAGCTGTACCTGAACATCGGAGCGGACCTGTGAGCACGCCCGCACCCACGCCGACCCCGAACACGCCGACGCGCGTGCGCTTCTACCGCCGCCGCCGCTTCTGGGCATGGTCCGGCGCCGGCGTGATCGGCCTGGTGCTGCTGGCCCTGCTGGCGGTGTACTGGCTGCTGCAGACCGTGGCCGGCCGCGATGTGCTGCTGGCGCAGGTGGTGGCACGGCTGCCGGTCGGCGCCAGCTTCACCTGGGACAAGGTGGACGGCCCGGTGGCCGGTCCGCTGACCCTGTACAACGTCGACTTCCGCTATGACGACATCCATTTCCACGCCGAGCGCGCGCACCTGGAGCCGGACCTGCGCCCGTTGCTGGGCCGCAAGCTGCTGCTGGACAAGCTGGAACTGACCAACGCGACGTTGAACCTGGCCAAGAGTGACGAGCCGTTCAAGCTGCCGTCGTGGCCGGATTCGCTGCCGCAGATCGAGATGCCGCTGGCGATCCAGGCCGACGCCATTGCCATCGATGGCTTCCGCATCAGCCAGGCCAACGAGCCGGTGATCGACATCAGCCGCGTGCGCGGCGGCATCGAAATCGCCAACGGCGAATTCCAGGCGCACAAGCTGGTCGTGGACAGCGACATGGGCAATTTCACCGCCCAGGGCCGCTACATCCCGGCCAAGGACTACGACACCGACGTGACGGTCACGGCGGTGCTGCCGGCACCGCGTGGGCGCACTGCGGCGACGGTGGGGCTGGTGGCACGCGGCGACCTTGCGCATATGGAGGTGGCGGTGGCCGGGCGTGCACCGAAGCCGCTGCACGCGATGCTGGTGTTCGACGGGCGGACCGACCCGAGCTGGAATGCCAGCATCCGCAGTGACGAACTGGATCTGGCGCTGTTGTCGCCGGCATTGGCCAGCTCGGCGATCGCGCCGCTGGCGCTGGACTTCACCGCTGCCGGCAAGGGCGGCAACGCCAACCTGCGCGGCAAGGTGAAGCAGGGCGACCAGGAACTGGAACTGGCACCGTCGGTGGTGTCGCTGCAGGACCAGGTGCTGAAGGTCTCGCCGCTGCTGGTGAAGGGCCTGGGGGGCGAAGCCCGGCTGGAGGGCACCGCCGATTTCAGCCAGGAAGACCAGCAGAAGCTCAATTTCTCGGTGGTCGCGCGGAACCTGACCTATGTGCCGGCCGCGGACCCGAACACCGCCGGCAGCGCGCCGGTACCGGTGACGCTGAAGGAAGCGCGCTTCGGCCTGGCCGGCACGCTGAAGGCGTGGGCGGCGATTGGCCGCGCCGAGGTCGAACGCGAAAAGCAGAAGGCGCAGCTGCGCTTCGACGTGCGTGGCAATGACCAGGCCGCGTCGATCCACCAGCTGCAGGCGCAGACCCCGGGTGGCCAGCTGCAGGTGGAAGGCCAGGTCGCTTGGGCGCCACAGCTGGACTGGGACGCCAAGGCTGCACTGAAGGACTTCGACCCCGGCTATTTCGTGCCGGGCTGGAATGGCCGACTGTCCGGCAACCTGGCCTCCAAGGGCCGCCAGCTGCCGCCGCCGGCCAATGCCGCACCGGGCACGGCCGGCACGCTGGAAGCGACGGTGGATCTGCCGTCGCTGAAGGGCATCCTGCGCCAGCGCAACCTCGACGCACAGGGCAAGTTCGCGCTGCAGGGCGCCCAGGGCCAGGGCGATCTGAAGCTGGCGCTGGGCAGCAGCCGGGTCACCGCTTCGGGCAAGGTCGGTGATCGTCTCGACATCGATGCACGCTTCGAACCTTTGCAGCTGAGCGATCTGCTGCCGGGCGCCGATGGTGGCCTGCGTGGCCAGGTGCAGGTGAAGGGCCCGCGCGATGCGCCGGACATCACCGCCGACCTGATCGGCAACAACCTCAACTGGGATGGCTACGGCGCCGAGAGCGTAAGCATCAAGGGCCACCTGCCGTGGCGCGGCGACAGCGGCACGCTGGCGGTGCAGGGCCAGCAGGTCAACGCCGGCATGCTGCTGGAACGGCTGAACATCGACGCGCAGGGCAGTGTGTCCAATCTGCGGCTGGCCGCGCAGACCCGCAACGACATGGGCGCGATCGAGCTGCAGGGCAGCGTGCGCCAGCAGGGCGCGCAGTGGCGTGGCGAGCTGGCATCGCTGCGCATCGCACCGGTGAAGGGCGATGCCTGGTCGCTGCGTGCGCCGGCCGCGTTCGCGATCAACGGCAGCACCTACACCCTGTCCGAAGCCTGCCTGGCCGCCGCCAGCAGTGGCGCGCTGTGCGCCCAGGCGAACTGGCCGCGCGAGGGCCTGGTGGTGCGCAGTGATGCGCTGCCGCTGGCGCTGGTGCAGCCATGGCTGCCGCCGCAGTCCGGCCGCCGCATCTACCTGCGCGGCGATGTCAGCCTGGACGCGCAGATCCGCCCGCGCGGCAATGCCTGGGAAGGCCATGTGGAAGTGCGCTCGAAGGAAGGCGGCGTGCGCCTGGGCGAGAACCGCACCACGGTGGGCGATGCGTCCCGTGGCGAGCTGGTGCGCTATGACCAGTTCTCGCTGAAGCTGGACATGACCCCGGCCAGCATCAAGGGCTACCTGGGCATGGGCTTCCAGGGCAACGGCTTCGTCGATGCCAGGATGCAGACCGGCTGGGAAGCCAGCGCGCCGTTGAACGGTGAGCTCTACCTCAACATGTCGCGGCTGTACTGGCTGGAGCTGTTCTCGCCGGACATCGTGCGCCCGACCGGCCTGATCGAAGGCCACGTCAGCCTGCGCGGCACGCGTGGCCAGCCATCGCTGGGCGGTGACGCGCAGCTGAGCAACTTCAAGGGTGAATTCCCGGCGCTGGGCCTGACCTTCGACCAGGGCAAGGGCAGCTTCGTGGCCCAGCCTGATGGCTCGGCCAGGATCACCGCGCAGGCCAATTCCGGCCAGGGCACGCTGTACGTGGATGGCGGCCTGTCGTGGTTCGGTGATGCACAGCCGCTGCAGCTGAAGATCCACGGTGACAACGTGCTGCTGTCCAACACCAGCGAACTGCGCATCGTCGCCAATCCCAACCTCGATTTCACCCTGGCCAAGGCGGCAATGGAGCTGCGTGGAACCGTGCATGTGCCCGAGGCCGATATCGACCTCGAACGCCTGGACCGCGGCACCTCGGTGTCTGAAGACGTGGTGGTGCTCGATCCGGTCGATCCGGAAGAGTCGCGCACCTCGCCACTGGACATGGACCTGACGGTCAGCCTCGGCGACAAGGTGAAGATGACCGGCTTCGGCCTGAAGGGCGCGCTGACCGGCAAGATGCAGGTCTGGGCCAAGCCCGGCCGCGAGATGACCGCCAACGGTGGCCTGGAAGTGAGCGGGCGCTACAAGGCATATGGGCAGGACCTGACCATCACCCGCGGCAACCTGACCTGGAACTACAACGCGGTGTCCGACCCGCGCATCAACATCCGTGCCGAGCGCCGGGTCGGTGATGTCACGGCCGGCATCGACGTCACCGGGCGTGCGCAGCAACCGCGTGCGGACGTGTGGTCCGAGCCGGCGATGTCGCAGTCCGAGGCGCTGGCCTACCTGGTGCTGGGCCGCAGCCTGACCGGCGCCAGCAGCGACCAGACCCAGCAGGTCAACGCGGCCTCGGCGGCACTCTCTGCAGGCAGTGGCCTGCTGGCCTCGCAGCTGGGCGCCAAGCTGGGCCTGGACGATGCCGGCGTGAGCCAGTCGCGCGCGCTGGGTGGCTCGGTGATCGGCGTCGGCAAGTACATCTCGCCCAAGCTGTACGTCGGCTACGGCGTGTCGCTGGTCGGTGCCGGTTCGGTGATCACGCTGAAGTACCTGCTGCGCCGCGGCTTCGACGTGGAAGTGGAATCGAGCACGGTGGAAAACCGTGGGTCGATCAACTGGCGACGGGAGAAATAACGATCTGGTAGTGCCGGCCGCTGGCCGGCAGCTGCACCGTAGCTCCCGGGTTGCGTGGGTTGCCGGCCAGCGGCCGGCATTACCGTGCACGACCGTGCACGCCGACCCAACCATCGGCCGTTGCCCCGGCCGCCCCCAGCGGCTATGGTCCCGGGCTGTTCTGTCGTACCGGATTGCCCCATGTCACCACGCAAAGCCCTTCCCACCGCCCTGGCCCTCGGCCTGACCCTCGCCGCCGGTGCCCACGCCGATGAAGGCATGTGGATGCCGACCCAGCTGCCGGAACTGGCCAAGCCGCTGCAGGCGGCCGGTTTCAAGGGCAATCCGGCCGACCTGGCCAACGTCACCGCGCCGCCGCTGAGCGCCGTCGTGCGTGCCGGTGGTGGCACCGGCTCGTTCGTGTCCTCCGACGGCCTGCTGCTGACCAACCACCACGTGGCGATGGGCGTGATCCAGTACAACAGCTCGCCCGAGCACAACCTGATCGACAACGGCTTCATCGCCAACGGCCGCGCCGATGAGCGCCCGGCCAACCCGGACTTCCGCGTGCTGGTCACCGTCGGCTTCGACAAGGTGACCGACCAGGTGCTGGCGCAGGCGCGCGGCAAGACCGGCCGTGCCTATTTCGACGCGGTGGATGCGGCCAGCAAGCAGATCGTGGCCGAGTGCGAGAAGGACGGCAGCGTGCGCTGCTCGGTGGCCAACATGTACTACGGCACCGACTTCTACCGCATCGCCCAGCTGGAACTGAGCGACGTGCGACTGGTCTACGCGCCGCCGCGTGCGATCGGCAACTACGGCGACGAGATCGACAACTTCATGTGGCCGCGCCACACCGGCGACTTCACCCTGCTGCGCGCCTACGTCGGCAAGGACGGCAAGCCGGCTGCGTACAGCAAGGACAACGTGCCCTACCAGGCACCGGCACACCTGCAGATGTCCGTGGAAGGCCCGAAGGAAGGCGACTACGCGATGCTGGCCGGTTACCCGGGCATCACCTACCGCCACCGCACCGCCGCCGAATTCGCCGGCCAGATCGATGCCGTGCTGCCGCGCCGCGTGTCGGTGTTCCAGCAGATGATCGACACCATCGAAGCCGCCAGCGCCAAGGATGCACAGGCGCGTACCCGCTACGCCTCGCAGCTGCAGTCGCTGAAGAACAACCGCAAGCGCGCCGCCGGTGAACTGGAAGGCCTGCTGCGCAGCGATGCCAAAGCCCAGCGCGCCGCCGACGAAAGCGCGATGCTGGCCGCCACCGACCGCAGGTACCAGGGTGATATCAAGGCGCTGCTGGCCAACCTGTCGCAGGGTGCGACGGTGGGCGAGCGTGACCTGCTGCTGGACCAGATGGCCGCGCAGAGCCAGCTGCTGCGCTCGGCATTGCTGCTGGAGCGCCTGCGCATCGAGTCGGCCAAGCCCGACGCGCAGCGCGAGAGCGGCTACCAGCAGCGCGACCAGGCGATGATCGAAGGCGTGCTCAAGCAGGTGCAGCGCCGCTATGCGCCGGAGGTCGAGAAGGCGCTGCTGACCACCCTGCTGACCCGCTACCAGCAGCTGCCGGATGCGCAGCGCGTGGCCGAGTTCGACGCCGCCTTCGGTCGTACCCCGCAGCAGCTGGCCAAGGCATTGGACACCCTGTACGCCGGCACCCAGCTCGGTGACGAGGCGCAGCGCCTGTCACGCTTCGCTGCCGCCCGCGAAGGCAAGGCGCTTGCCGCCGATCCGCTGATCGCCGTGGCCGGCCCGCTGGTGGCCGCGCAGCTGCGCATCGAGAACGAGAGCAAGACCCGCGAAGGCGAGCAGCTGCGCCTGCGCCCGGCCTACATGCAGGCGCTGTTCGCCTGGCGTGCCAAGCAGGGCCGCGCGGTGTACCCGGATGCCAACCGCACCCTGCGCATCAGCTACGGCAAGGTGGAAGCACTGCATCCGCGCGATGGCGTGAGCTACTCGCCGGTGACCACCGTGGCCGGCATCGTCGAGAAGAACACCAACGCCTATCCGTTCGATGCACCCAAGCCGTTGCTGGCGGCGATCGCCAAGGGTGACTTCGGCAGCACCGCCGATCCGGCGCTGAAGACCCAGACGGTCAACTTCCTGACCAACCTGGACACCACCGGCGGCAATTCCGGCTCGCCGGTGCTCAACGCCAAGGGTGAACTGATCGGCCTGAACTTCGACAGCAACTGGGAATCGGTCAGCGCCAGCTGGTGGTTCGACCCGCGCTACAAGCGTGCCGTGCACGTGGACATGCGCTACCTGCGCTGGCTGCTGGCCAAGGTCTACCCGGCGCCCGAGCTGCTGAAGGAAATGGGCGTGCCGGCCCAGTAAGAAGCCGGCCACGACCAACGGTCGTGGCCCGCACCGCGTAGGCCCCCACCCTGGTGGGGGTGGTTGCCCCCAACGAGCCCGTACACCCGGCCATGCCTGGCCTACACTGCGGGTTCCTCCGACGGAAACACGCGCGTGGTCTCCAGCTGGATCCTGCTGCTGGTCTCGGTTGCCTATGCCGCGCTGCTGTTCGGCGTGGCGTGGTGGGGTGACCGCCGGCCGATGTATCCCGACCGGCCATGGCTGCGGCCGGTGGTCTACAGCCTGGCGCTGGCGGTGTACTGCTCGTCGTGGACCTTCTACGGTGCGGTCGGCACCGCCGTGCGCAACGGTGTGGGCTATCTGCCGATCTATATCGGCCCCTTGCTGCTGCTGCTGTTCGGCTGGCGCATCATCGAGCGCCTGGCGCTTATCGCGCGCAGCCAGAACGTGGTCTCCATCGCCGATTTCATCTCTTCGCGTTTCGGCCGCTCGCGGCGGCTGGCAGCGCTGGTGGCGATCATCGCGCTGATCGGCATCATTCCGTACCTGGCCCTCCAGTACAAAGCGGTGGCGATGAGCCTGCAGGTGCTGACCGGCAACACCGGCCCGACCGGCTTCTTCAGCGACCCGGCGTTGTACGTGGCCCTGTTGATGGCGCTGTTCGCCACCCTGTTCGGTACCCGCCAGGTCGATGCCACCGAGCATCATCACGGCATGATGCTGGCCATTGCGCTGGAGTCCGTGATCAAGCTGGTGGCGATGGTGGCGGTGGGCGTGTTCGCCTACGTCTGGCTCAGCGACCGCAACGAAGCGGTGGTGGAGTCGGTGCATACGCTGTTCACCGGACTGCCTCCGGTGGGCTTCCTGTCGCAGACGCTGCTCAGCTTCCTCGCCATCATCTGCCTGCCGCGCCAGTTCCACGTGGCGGTGGTCGAGTGCGGGGATGTACGCGATGTACGCCGTGCGCGCTGGATGTTCGGCGGCTACCTGGTACTCATCTCGGCGATGGTGCTGCCGATCGCCACCGCCGGTGTCAGCCTGTTCGGTACCGGCAGTGGCGTGGCCGATGACTCGATGGTGCTGGCCCTGCCGCTGGCGGAAGGGCGCAACACACTGGCGTTGATTGCTTACATCGGGGGCTTCTCCGCGGCGACCGGCATGGTGATCGTGTCCTCGATCGCGCTGGCCACCATGGTCAGCAACGATCTGGTGATGCCGGTACTGCTGCGCCGAAGTGGTGATCACCAGGAAGCCGCCGACGTCGCCTCGCGCGTTCTGTGGATCCGCCGGCTGGCGATCCTGCTGCTGGCGCTGATGGCCTACAGCTACTACCGCAGCAGCAGCAATGACAGCACCCTGGCCAGCTACGGCCTGATGGCGTTCGCTGCCGTGGCGCAGTTCGCACCGGGGCTGATCGGCGGCCTGTACTGGCGTGGCGCCAGCCGCCGCGGCGTCGAGGCGGGCATGCTGCTGGGCTTCGGCACGTGGTTGTACACGCTGCTGCTGCCAGCGATGACGATGGCCGGCTGGATGGACGCCGGCTGGGTGCAGAATGGCCCGTTCGGCATCACCTGGTTGCGCCCGCAGCAGTTGTTCGGCATGACCGGTTGGGACCCGCTGACCCATGGCACGTTCTGGTCACTGCTGGTCAATGCGGCGACGATGATGCTGGTGTCCGCGCGCTGGCGACCGGGCGTGGACGAGCGGCTGCGCGCCGCGCCATTCCTCGATCCGTATGCCGAGCGCCCCTCGGTGGCCGGTGGCTGGCCCGGTCATGTGCACGTGGGCGACCTGCTGGCACTGGCCTCGCGTGTGGTCGGTGAACGCCACGCGCGGCGCGCCTTCTTCGAGCAGGCGCAGTCGCTGGGGCGCGAGCTGCAGTCCTCGGCACCGGCCGACCGGCCCTGGGTGCAGTTCACCGAGCGCCTGCTGGCCGCATCGATCGGCGCGGCGTCCGCGCGGCTGCTGCTGACCAGCCTGCTGCGCGGCTCGGGCATGGACCTGGGCGAAGTGGTGGCGGTGCTGGATGAAGCCGGGCAGGAGCTGCGTTTCAACCGCGAGATCCTGTCGACCACGCTGGAGAACATCAGCGCCGGAGTCAGCGTGGTCGATCCGGACATGCGCCTGACCGCCTGGAACCGTCGTTACCAGGACATGTTCGGTTACCCCGACGGCATGCTTTACGTGGGGCGCCCGGTGGCGGATCTGATCCGCTACAACGCCGAGCGTGGCGAGCTTGGCGAGGGCGACATCGAGATCCAGATCAACCGCCGCATCGGCTACATGCGCGCCGGTTCACCACACGTGTTCGAGCGTACCCGCAGCGACGGCAAGGTGATCGAGATGCGTGGCCAGGCGCTGCCCGGTGGCGGCTACGTCACCAGCTACAACGACATCACCGATTACAAGCACGCGGAAAAAGCCCTGCTGGAAGCCAACGAGACGCTGGAACAGCGCGTGGCCGAGCGCTCGCACGAGGCCGAGGTCGCGCAGCAGTCGAAGACCCGCTTCCTGGCGGCGATCAGCCACGACGTGCTGCAACCGCTGAATGCCGCGCGCCTGTTTGCTTCCGCGCTGCGTGACAGTGACCACGTCAGTGACGAGCAGAAGCATCTGGCCGAACGCGTGGATGCCTCGCTGCGTGCCGCCGAGGAACTGCTCGATGGTCTGCTGGATGTATCGCGGCTGGATGCTGGCGGCCTGCACCCGGTGATCGGCGAGTTCGACGTGAGCGCGCTGATGCGGGAGCTGGCCGCGCAGTACACCCCGGTTGCCGCTGGCCGTGGCCTGCGCTTGGACCTGTTCGCGCGCCCGGCGTGGGTACGCAGCGACCGCCGCCTGTTGCGCCGCGTGCTGCAGAACTTCCTGGCCAACGCGCTGCGCTATACCCGCCAGGGCCGCATCGTGCTGGCAGTACGCCACCGTGGTGACGAAGTGGAGCTGCAGGTGTGGGATACCGGCCCCGGCATTCCCGAGCACCACATGCGGCAGATCTTCGACGAATTCCACCGCTACCAGCAGCCGTTCGACTGGGGCGAGCAGGGCCTCGGCCTGGGCCTGTCGATCTGCCAGCGCATCTCGCGCCTGCTCGACCATCGGTTGAACGCACGCAGCCGGGTCGGCAAGGGCTCGATGTTCTCGATCATCCTGCCGCGGGTGGCGCCGCTGCCCGGATACACCGAGTTGGCCACGCCGGCACAGGCCGTGGCCGCACCGGTACGCAGCGATTCGCTGGCCGGGCTGCGCGTGCTGTGCGTGGACAACGACGAGGAAATCCTCGACGGCATGCGCGCGCTGCTTGGCCGCTGGCAGGTGCAGGTGATCACCGCCGCGACCGTCGACCAGGCGCTGGAGAAGATCGCCGAGCGTCCGCAGGTGATGCTGGTGGACTATCACCTGCACGACCGCATGGACGGCCTGGATGCACTGGTGGCCCTGCGCGATGCGGCGGGCTACCCACTGCCCGGCGCGCTGTTGACCGCCGACGGCCGCGATGAACTGAAGCGCATGGCGCGCGAGCGCGGCTACCGCGTGCTGACCAAACCGATCAAGCCGGCCTCGCTGCGCGCCTTCCTGGGCGCGCTGCGCGATGCGCAGTAGTGCCGGCCGCCCGGCAGTAGATCCACGCCATGCGTGGAGGTGATGCCTGGTAGTGCCGGCCGCTGGCCGGCAACCACGCAATCGCGGGCGCGTTAGCCCACGCCATGCAGGTGTTCGTACAGGATCGTCGCACCGATGATCACCAGGATCACGCCGCCGATGATCTCGGCGCGCTTGCCGACCATGCTGCCCAGAACGCGGCCGAGCATGATGCCGGCAGTGACCATGGTCAGCGTGCACAGGCCGATCACCGCAGCCATCACGCCGATATGCACGTCCATGAAGGCCAGGCCGATGCCCACTGCCATCGCGTCGATGCTGGTGGCAAAGCCGGTCAGCGCAAGCTTCCAGAAGCCGTGGTGCTGCGAAGGATCTTCTTCTTCCCCGGCACTGTCCGGGCGCAGGCCGTTGTAGATCATGTGGATGCCCAGCGCGCCGAGCAGGCCGAAGGCGATCCAGTGGTCGAAGGCTTCGACGTACTGCAGGGCGGCACGGCCGAGCAGCCAGCCGATGATGGGCGTGATCGCTTCGATGACGCCGAAGATGATGCCGGCGCGCAGCGCATCGCGGAACACCGGTTTGCGCATGGCCGCACCCTTGCCGATTGCAGCGGCGAAGGCATCGGTGGACATGGCAAAGCCGATCAGGAGGATCGAAATGGGGGACATGGGCGGCGGGTGAGGTCGGGCTAGGACGGACGCACGGCCTGCGCTCGCGCCCAACCTGGTGTTGCGCGCGCGGGCCGCTGGTCTCGCCAACCATCATGGTTGTCCACGCCACGGCGCACTGGCCGAGTATGTTGACGTGGACGATTCCTGCGAAGGAATCCGGCTACTCCCCAAGGGGACGCGAAGCTTAGCACTGCGATCCGCGCGTGGCGCGTTTCCAGCGAAACGCGCAGGCAGGGCTGGTTTGTATAGCGATGGCTATACCGCGAGCGCAGTGGTGCCTGGTAGTGCCGGCCGCTGGCCGGCAGGTGCAACGTCAAAAGCGTGCCAAGCAAGCTTGGCACCTACCGGAGCGGTTTCGTGCGTTTCGCGCGTTTCAGGGAATTGCCGGCCAGCGGTCGGCACGACCGTCAATCCTCTTCCGGCGGCAGCACGATGGCGTCGTCGTCGATCGCCAGCTTGCCGGCCATCAGCACGGCCTGGGTGCGGTTGGTCACGCCCAGCTTGCGCAGGATCGCGGTGACGTGCGCCTTGATCGTCGCTTCGGAGACGTTGAGGTCGTACGCGATCTGCTTGTTCAAGCGGCCTGCGCCGAGCATCTGCAGCACGCGGAACTGCTGCGGGGTCAGCTCGCGCAGGCGCTGGCCCACCTCGCGTTCCTCGCTGCCGGTGGGCGGTACGTTGTGCGCTTCCGGCGGTGCCCAGGTCTCGCCATCGAGAATGGTGCCCAGTGCATGGCCGATGGTGTCCGAGTCGGCCGACTTCGGAATGAAGCCGAGCGCGCCGTGGTCGAGTGCGCGGCGCATCACCGTGGCCTCTTCGCGCGCGGACACCACCACCACCGGCAGGTGCGGGTGCAGCGAGCGCATGTGCACCAGCGCGTTGAAACCCTGCGCACCGGGCATGTTGAGATCCATCAGGACCAGGTCGGCGTCGTTGTGCTGGTCGGCCAGCGCGTACAGCGCTTCCACGCTGTCGGCTTCGAACAACTGCACGCCCGGGATGACCCGCTGCACCGCCCCACGCAGGGCTTCGCGGAACAGCGGGTGGTCATCGGCAATCAGGAGGGTGGTCATGGGTCGAGCTTATCGATCAGGAAAAGGAGCGACGTGATGGCAGGTGCAGGACGGGTCGGACACGGCCGGGTCCCTCCTCCCGGCCACGTCCCTGGCGCGTCCTGCGCCTGCAGTCACGCCATCAGCGCACCTTGCGCTCATCCACCAGCGACGCCACCACCGACGGATCGGCCAGGGTCGAGGTGTCACCGAGCTGGTCCGGCGCGTTCTCGGCGATCTTGCGCAGGATGCGGCGCATGATCTTGCCCGAGCGGGTCTTCGGCAGGCCCGGCGCCCACTGCAGGTGGTCCGGCGTGGCGATCGGTCCGATCTCCTTGCGCACCCAGGCGACCAGTTCCTTCTGCAGTTCGTCGCTCGGTGCTTCTTCGGCCACCAGGGTCACGTAGGCGTAGATGCCCTGGCCCTTCACGTCGTGCGGGAAACCGACCACGGCCGCTTCGGCCACCTTCGGGTGCGAGACCAGCGCGCTTTCCACTTCGGCGGTGCCGATGCGGTGGCCGGACACGTTGATCACATCGTCGACGCGGCCGGTGATCCAGTAGTAGCCGTCCTCGTCGCGGCGGCAACCGTCGCCGGTGAAGTAGCTGCCCGGGTAGGTACGGAAATAGGTGTCGATGAAACGCTGGTGGTCGCCGTACACCGTGCGCATCTGGCCCGGCCACGAATCACGGATGATCAGGTTGCCCTCGGTCGGGCCGTCCTGGATCTCGCCATCGGCATTGACCAGCGCCGGCTGCACGCCGAAGAAGGGCAGGGTGGCCGAACCCGGCTTGAGGTCCATCGCACCGGCCAGCGGCGAGATCAGGATGCCGCCGGTTTCGGTCTGCCACCAGGTATCGACGATCGGGCAGCGGCTGTCGCCGACCACCTCGTAGTACCAGCGCCAGGCTTCCGGATTGATCGGCTCGCCAACGCTGCCGAGCAGGCGCAGCGAGGCGCGCGACGTCTTCTTCACCGGCTCCTCGCCCTCGCGCATCAGCGCACGGATGGCGGTCGGAGCGGTGTAGAAGATGCTCACCTTGTGCTTGTCGATCACGTTCCAGAAGCGCGAGGTATCCGGATAGTTCGGCACGCCTTCGAACATCAGCGAGGTTGCGCCGTTGGCCAGCGGCCCGTACACGATGTAGCTGTGCCCGGTGACCCAGCCGACGTCGGCGGTGCACCAGTAGATGTCGTCCTCGCGCAGGTCGAACACCGCTTCATGGGTGTAGGCCGCGTACAGCAGGTAGCCGCCGGTGGTGTGCAGCACGCCCTTCGGCTTGCCGGTGGAACCGGATGTGTAGAGGATGAACAGCGGGTCTTCCGCGTTCATGCGCTCGGGTTCGCAGGTGGCCGGCTGGCTGTCCACCACGTCGTGGAACCAGCGGTCGCGCGGCGCCTGCATGTCCACCGCGCCGCCGGTGTGGCGCACCACCAGCACGGTTTCAACCGTGTTCGTGCCCGGCAGCTTCAGCGCGGCATCGACGTTGGCCTTCAGCGGAATCTTCCGGCCGCCGCGCAGGCCTTCGTCGGCGGTGATGATCAGCTTGCTCTGGCAGTCGCTGACGCGGTCGGCGATCGAGTTCGGCGCAAAGCCGCCGAACACCACCGAGTGGATCGCACCGATGCGCGCGCAGGCCAGCATCGCCACCGCAGCGTCGACGATCATCGGCAGGTAGATGGTGACCCGGTCGCCCTTCCTGACGCCGAGGTTGCGCAGCGCGTTGCCCAGGCGGCAGGTGCGCTCGTACAGCTCGCGATAGGTCACGTGCTGGGCCGGCGCGTCGGGACCATCCGGTTCGAACAGCAGCGCGGTCTTGTCGCCGCGCGTGTCCAGCTGGCGGTCCAGGCAGTTCACGCTGGCATTGAGCTCGCCATCTTCGAACCACTTGATGTGGAAGTCGGACAGGTCGTAGCTGACGTTCTTGATCTTCGTCGGCTTGCGCATCCATTGCAGGCGCTCGGCGGCCTTGCCCCAGAAACCATCCGGGTCGGTCACCGAAGCCTGGTACTGCTGTTCGTACGACGTCTTGTCGATGCGTGCCTTGGCGGCGAACTGCGGATCGACGGGGTAGATATCAGCCATGGCACCCTCACTTGCACGTTGACTTTGTATGTGCGGTCGCAGCATCGCGGCGACCGATTCCCCTCAGTTTGCCCCATCCACCCCCGGTCGCGTCACCACTCTGGTTAGACCATGGTCGAAAGTGAGCGCCCAGCAGGGCCGGGTTCGACCAATGGCGAATAGCCGCTGTGCGCGAACGCCCCGCAGTCTCGGCTCGACCGTGCCCCACGCGCGGCATCACCTTGCCACTTGGGAGAGAGGGCAACATGAGCCACCGTACGTTGAAAGCCGTGCGCAAACCTTTGGCGGCCTGCCTGTTGGTCGCCCTGGTCGCACCGGGCATGGCGTTCGCAGAGACCGCCAAAGAGAAAGCGCTGGAAGCACGCGTTGCCGAACTGGAACGCCAGGTCCAGCTGCTGCTGTCTTCGCAGCAACAACAGCAGACCCAGATCAGCCAGACCCAGCAGGCGGTGACCGAAGTCCGCACGGTGCAGGCCGGGCAGAAGCCGGTCGCACAGGTGCCGGCCGGCAAGCAGCCGATCCAGGTCACCACCATCACCCCGGGCGCGGCGCCGGGCACTACGGTCAAGATCGGCGGCTTCATCAAGGCCGACTTCCTGGCCACCCAGACCAGCGATGGCCAGCTGGCCGACGATGCCACCGGCCGCTCGCTGTACCTGCCGGGCCAGACCCCGGTGGAAGGCGCCGGCGGCAGCGGCAAGCGTTCGGGCACCGACTTCAATGCTCATGCCAAGTTCTCGCGCTTCAACCTGGGCATCGACAACGTGAGCGAATCGGGCAACAAGGCCGGTGCGTTCTTCGAGATGGACTTCTTCGGCAACTCGCTGGGCAACCAGACCGCCACCAACACCTATGGCGTGACCCTGCGCCACGCCTACATGTACTGGAACAACTGGCTGGCCGGCCAGACCTGGTCCAACTTCATGGACGCGGCCGCGCTGCCGGAAGCGGTCGACTTCGTCGGCCCCACCGACGGCGTGATCTTCGTGCGCCAAGCCCAGGTGCGCTACACCCAGGGCGGCTTCAGCGTCGCGCTGGAGAACCCGGAAACCACCACCCTCACCGGTACCCGCAACCCGGTCACCGGCGCCTGGACCAATGCCAGTGCCAACTCCGATCGTGGCAGCCTGCCCGACCTGACGCTGCGCTATGGCTGGAAGGGCGACTGGGGCACCTTCGGTGTCGGCGGCATCGTCCGCCAGCTGAAGGTCGACAACCAGGCCACCGGCGCCAAAGCCGACAAGGTGGCCGGCGGCCTGACCCTGGGCGGCAAGTGGGTGATGGGTGACAGCGATTCGCTGCACTACCAGCTGACCGGCGGCGAAGGCATCGCCCGCTACATCGGCCTGGGCATCACCGCCGACAGCGCCTACGACGTGGCTCGCGACGAGCTCAACCCGACCGGCGTGCTTGCCGGTTATGTGGGCTGGCGGCATGCGTTCTCGCCGAAGCTGCGCACCAACCTGATCTACGCGCGCAGCGACTACGACAACGACAGCGTGCTGGGCCCGCTGGTGACCAAGAGCGTGCAGAGCGTGCGCGGCAACATCTTCTACTCACCGCTGCCCAAGGTCGATATCGGCGCCGAGCTGATGTACGGCCGTCGCGAGATCGAGAACGGCAACAAGGGTGACATCACCCGATTGCAGTTCACCACCAAGTACAGCTTCTAAGAGCGTGCCGGCCAGCGGCCGGCACCTACCGAGATGGGGTGCCGGTCATGGCCGGCACCTACCGAGATTGAGTGCCGACCAAGGTCGGCACCCACCGAATTGAGTGCCGACCAAGGCCGGCATCTACAGAGGGAAAACGTCCCATGTCCAGCACTGCATCAAGCCCGCACAATCCAGCGGGCACCCTGACCCAGGGCCACAAGAAGGTCATCTTCGCCTCGAGCCTCGGCACGGTGTTCGAGTGGTATGACTTCTTCCTGTACGGCTCGCTCGCCGCCATCATCGCCAAGCAGTTCTTCAGTGGCGTCAATGAAACCACAGGCATGATCTTCGCCCTGCTGGCGTTCGCTGCCGGCTTCTTCGTGCGTCCGTTCGGCGCGGCCTTCTTCGGCAGCCTCGGCGACCGCATCGGCCGCAAGTACACCTTCCTGGTCACCATCCTGATCATGGGCATCTCGACCTTCCTGGTCGGTGTGTTGCCCAACTATGCCTCGATCGGCTTCGCCGCTCCGGTGATCCTGATCATCCTGCGCCTGGCCCAGGGCCTGGCGATGGGCGGTGAGTACGGCGGTGCTGCCACCTACGTGGCCGAGCACGCGCCGGACGACAAGCGTGGCCTGTACACCAGCTTCATCCAGTGCACCGCCACGCTCGGCCTGTTCATGTCGCTGCTGATCATCCTGGCCTGCCGTTACTTCCTGGGTAACGAAGCTTTCGAGGCCTGGGGCTGGCGCATCCCGTTCCTGGTCTCGATCCTGCTGCTGGGCATCTCGGTGTGGATCCGCCTGCAGCTGAGCGAGTCGCCGCTGTTCCAGCAGATGAAGTCGGAAGGCAAGGGCTCCAAGACGCCGTTCCGTGACAGCCTGAAGGGCGGCAACCTGAAGCTGATGCTGCTGGTCCTGCTTGGTGCGGCAGCCGGCCAGGCCGTGGTCTGGTACGGCGGCCAGTTCTACGCGCTGTTCTTCCTGAGCAGCATGCTGAAGGTCGATGCCACCACCTCCTACCTGCTGATCGCCGCTGCACTCGCACTCGGCGTGCCGTTCTTCATCTTCTTCGGCTGGCTGTCCGATCGTATCGGCCGCAAGAAGATCATCCTGGCCGGCTGCCTGCTGGCTGCCGTCACCTACATCCCGATCTTCAAGGGCCTGACCCACTTCGCCAACCCGGCCATCGAAGAAGCCCGGACCAACTCGCCGGCACTGGTCATTGCCGATCCGAATACCTGTTCCTTCCAGTTCGACCCGGTCGCCGTACGCAAGTTCACCAGCTCCTGTGACATCGCCACCGCCGCGCTGACCAAGGCCGGCGTGCCGTACGACGTGCAGCCTGCCGCTGCCGGCTCGCTGGCGATGGTGAGCGTGGGCAGCAGCCAGGTCACCTCGTATGAAGGCGCTGGCCTGAGCAAGGAAGACGGCAAGGCAAAGGCCGATGCGTTTGGTGCGGAGCTGAAGACCGCCCTGACCACCGCTGGTTACCCGGCCAAGGCCGATGGTGCACGCATCAACATCGCCGGCACCATCTTCATGCTGTGGCTGCTGGTGCTGTACGTGACCATGGTCTACGGCCCGATCGCCGCCTACCTGGTCGAACTGTTCCCGACCCGCATCCGTTACACCTCGATGTCGCTGCCGTACCACATCGGCAACGGCTGGTTCGGTGGCTTCCTGCCGGCGATCTCGTTCGCGCTGGTGGCCGGTACCGGCAACCTGTACTACGGCCTGTGGTACCCGATCGGCATTGCGCTGATGTCGGTGGTGGTGGGTGGCCTGTT
>NZ_JAOEDV010000051.1:0-32109 GCF_029837545.1 Stenotrophomonas sp. GD04024
CGGCTTCCAGCGCGTCCAGGTTCGGCAGCAGCGCGCTCTGCTCCCCCAGCAGCACGCGCATGTGCACGATCTGCGGCAGGGTTTCCTCGGAGGCGTCAGCCAGCAGGCCGTCACGCGGCACCGAGATCAGCTGCGGGAAGTTCTGCGTCAGCAGCGCGTAATAGGGACGCTGCGCGTTGCCGGACAGCGCCTTCAGCACCACCACCTTGTTGTGGCCGCCCACGGCTTCCTCGCCCAGCCCGGAAAGCCGCGCGAACGATACCAGTGGCACCTGCCAGCCATGCCAGCCGATCTCGCCGACCAGCCAGCGCGGTGCATCGGCAATCGGCTGCACCGGCACGCGCGACATCATTTCCGCCACCGTAGCGTTGGGCAGCAGCACGCGTTCGCTGCCGGCCTGGATCAGGACGCCGCGGATTTCATCATTGCTGGCGTAGCTCATGGTGCCTCTCCGTTGTCATCCTGCTCACCCCAGCGCGCGGCGATGGCCTGCGCCAGTTCCTGCGGTTCACCGGCAACCATGCCGGCGGCAACGACAGCGGTGGCCGCCGCCGGGTCATAGCAGCCCTCGCCCACCTGCCCGGCCACCCAGGCCCCGGCAGCGGCGAGGTCCAGCGCCGGCCCGACGTGGGCCAGGTCGGCGCCGCTGAGCAGCACCAGCGCGGTGTACTCGGCCGGCAACGCTGCAATCGAGATACCGGCGGCATCGCTGAGGAAATGCAGGCCGTCGCTGGCCGCCTGCACACCGATGTCGTCGGCCAGCACGTGCACTTCACCGGGTACGGCGCGCTGGCCGGCTTCGGCCAGCTGCACCGGCAACGGCGACACGCGTGCCATCTGCTTGACCAGGTTGCCGTAACGACCGCCATCCAGGCGCATGTGCACCAGCACCGGCACGCTCAGCGCAGGTGGCAGCGCACCCAGCAGGCGGCGCAGGGCATCCGGCCCGCCGATACCCGCCAGCACCAGCAGCGAACCGGCGCGCGCGCCGGCCGGTGCCGCAGCATCCAGGTCGACCAGGCTCAGGTGATCGGTATCGAACGAAGGCAACGGCGCTTCCATCGAAGCGCCGTGGGCAGCGGCGGCCGGTGCATCCGCCACGTCATCGACCAGCGACCACGCGGTATGGTCGAAGGACATCGGCGGTGCGGCCGCGGCCACCGGTGCGGCCACCGGAGGCGATGGCAGGGCCGGTGCTTCCAGCGGTTCGGGCAGCACCGGCTGCAACGCAGCCAATGCCTGTTCCAGGGCGACCGGTTCGTGCAGGTGCGCCGGCGGCGAGTACAGGGTGTCAGCCGGCACACCGTCGGCCCAGCTCAGCGCCTGCTCCAGATGCGGTTGCAGGGCTTCTTCCTGCGGCGCCGGGGCCGGTACCGGATGGCCCGGCTCCAGCTGCAGGCTGGGTTCTTCCTCGGCGCCGGGCGGCAGCACCTGCTGGTGACCATGCAGCTTGGCCGCCAGATGCCGGCCCCAGCGCTGCGCGTCCCAGCCATCCCGGCGCGCCGCCAGTTCGGCCTCGTCGAACACCAGGGTCAGGCCCGGCGCGGACAGCACGGGCTCAAGGCGCTCCAGCGCATCCTCGATGGCCGCCTCCAGGGCGATCACCACGATCTGCGGACGGGCATCCTGCAGCAGCTGCGGCTCCAGGCCGTTCGGGTCGTCTTCCAGCACCAGCTGCACATCGGCGTGCGACAGTGCCTCGCGCAGGCGCTCACGCGCCGCACCCGGGCGGGCCAGCAGGGCGACGGCCGGGGCCGGATGGACTTCACTCACGGACACGGGCGATCCCCAGCAGGTCGTACACGTTACGCATCAGGTCCAGTTCCTGGTAAGGCTTGCCCAGGTAGCGCTGGACACCGATCTCGAAGGCGCGCTGGCGGTGCTTGTCGCCGCTGCGCGAGGTGATCATCACGATCGGCACCTCCCTGTAGCGCGGGTCAGCACGCATGGCGGTGGCGAGCTCGTAGCCATCCATGCGCGGCATTTCGATGTCCAGCAGCATCAGGTCGGGCACGCGCTCTTCCAGGCGCTCCAGCGCTTCCACGCCGTCGCGGGCAACGCTGACCTCGAAGTTGTGGCGTTCGAGGATGCGGCCGGTGACCTTTCGCATGGTCAGCGAGTCGTCGACCACCATCACCAGCGGCACCTGGCGCTCCTGGCGCGGTGCGTTGGCCAGCACCGGCAGCGTCGGGTTGGCCAGGAAACGACGCACCAGCGGTGCAACGTCGAGGATCACCACCACGCGGCCATCGCCGGTGATGGTGGCACCGTAGATACCTGGCACCGAAGCAATCTGCAGGCCGACCGGCTTGACCACGATTTCACGGTTGCCCAGCACCTGGTCGATCGCCACGGCGGCACGCAGGTCGCCGGCGCGGACCAGCAGCAGCGGCACCTGGTCCTGGCCGTCGGCACGCGCCGGGGCCTGGCCGACCAGGGTGCCAAGGTCGTACAGCGGGTAGTCTTCGCCGCTGTAGCGGTAGCTGCTGTCGGCCGCTTCAAAGCGCTCGCGCGACAGGCGGCCGATACCACTGACCGAGGCGACCGGCACCGCGAAGGTGGTTTCGCCGATCTGCACGAACACCGCCTGGGTGACGGCCAGCGTCTGCGGCAGGCGCAGGGTGAAGCGCACGCCCTGGCCGCGTACCGACTGGATGTCGACCGAGCCACCGAGCTGGCGGACCTCGTTGCGCACCACGTCCATGCCCACGCCACGGCCCGCCAGCTGGCTGACCTGGTCGGCGGTGGTGAAGCCGGAAGCGAAGATCAGGTTGTCCAGCTCCTGCTCGTTCGGCTGCGCATCGGCGGCCAGCAGGCCACGGTCGATGGCGCGGCGGCGGATCGCTTCGCGGTCCAGGCCGGCGCCGTCGTCGGCCACTTCCAGCACGATTTCCGAACCTTCGCGGTGCAGGCGGATGGCGATCTCGCCTTCCTCCGGCTTGCCGGCGGCGCGGCGCTGTTCCGGTGCTTCCAGGCCATGGGCCACGGAGTTGCGCAGCATGTGCTCCAGCGGCGCGACCATGCGGTCGAGGACGTTGCGGTCCAGTTCGCCGTGGGTGCCTTCCAGGGTCAGGTGAACCTGCTTGCCGGTGTCCAGGCCCGACTGGCGGACCACCCGGCGCAGGCGCGGCACCAGGCCATCGAACGGCACCATGCGCGCGCGCATCAGGCCATCCTGCAGTTCCGAACTGACGCGCGACTGCTGCTGCAGCAGCGAGTCGTACTGGCGCGACAGGTCGTCGAGCACGCCCTGCAGGCCGCCAAGGTCGGCCGCCGATTCGTTCAGTGCGCGGCTCAGCTGCTGCAGCGTGGAGAAGCGGTCCAGCTCCAGCGGATCGAACTTCTGGTCGGCCTGGTCCTGCTCGCGCTGGTAGCGGGCCACGATCTGCGCCTCGGTTTCCAGATCGAGGCGGCGCAGCTGGTCGCGCAGTCGCGCATTGGTGCGCTCCAGTTCGCCCATGGCGCCGCGGAAGGCACCGAGCTGCTGCTCAAGCCGCGAACGGTAGATCGCCACTTCACCGGCGTGGTTGACCAGGCGGTCGAGCAGGTCGGCGCGCACGCGCACCTGTTCCTGCTGCGGTCGCGCCAGCGGGTCTTCTTCGACCATGCCTTCGATCGGCAGCGGTGCCGACAGAGGAGCGTCGACCACGGCGGTCGACGGGCTGTCTGCCGGCGCGGGTACGCTCTGGCCCACGCTGACCGCGTGGACGGCCGCGGCGGCGGCGGCGATATCGGTGGTGGTGCGGACGTCGAAGGCGTCGACCAGGTCCTGCGCCGGCTCGACCACGCGATGGGCACCGGTACGGGTGAGCAGCTGGTGCAGGCGATCGAAGCCACGTTCCAGCAGCTGCACGTCACGGCGCTCGATCTCGGTGCGGCCGGCGGCCACCGCTTCCAGCAACGATTCGATGCTGTGGCCAAGGTCGCCGATGGCATTGATGCCGGCCATGCGTGCGCCACCCTTCAGGGTATGCAGGTCGCGCTGCAGGCCGGCCAGCACCTCGCGGTCCTGCGGCGCATCGCGCAGTTCGCTGATCAGGCCATCGCAATGATCCAGCAGGTCCTTGCCTTCCTCGACGAAGATGTCGACCAGCTCGCGGTCATACACGCTGAAGTCGAGTGCCTCGGCGCTGTCCGTGCCTTCTTCCCCGTCAACCGCTTCAACATGGACCGGTGCGCTGGGCACGAGGTCGATCTCGACCGGCTCGACGTCGGCAGGCACGGTGGCCTGGCCCGGTGCTTCTTCGAGTTCGAAGAAGCGCACCGGCGCGGCGACATCCACCGCGGGGTGCCCATCCACCGTCGCCGGGGACGGCTGGTCGGCGCTCTCTCCTTCACCGACCGCCGCCTCCCCGCCGACGTCCGCATCCTCGGCAAAGGCGTACGCCTCGCCTGGCGCGAGTTCGCTGGCCTGGAGGCCGAGCACGGGCCACTGCCCGTCGTCGTCCAGGGTCTGCTCTTCGTCGATCACGTGCAGGCCGGCCTCGAGCGCGGCTGCCAGTGTGACCGGTTCTGCAAAACCCGGCGCAGCCATTTCATCCTGCAGGCTCGACAGCCCGCTGTCGAGTGGCAGTGCAGCAGCTTCGTCGATGAAGCGGTCTTCGCTGTCCAGTCCGTCGGCGGACGACTGCGTATTCAGGTCGATTGCGACAGCTTCTGCGACCACAGGCAGTTCATCGGCGTCGCGGTCATCCACCGGCAGCGCGCTGGCGTCGAGGTACGGCGACAGATCGTCTGCAGCGGTCAGGTCGGCTTCGGCGTCCGGCGCCGGTGCGTCGTCCGCTTCGGCCACTGCTGCAAGCGGCGCATGCTCGACCGGCTGGATCGATTCAATCGACCCGATATCCACACTGGCTGCGTCGCCCTCAGCCGGCACCGCCGGCCATCCGGCATCGAAGTAGCGCGACAGATCATCGCTGCCGGTCAGCTCAGCGGCATCCAGGCCCGCGCCGATCGCGTCCGTGCTCTCCGCTGCCTGCACTTCGGCAGCACGCGGTTCCAGCACCGGCTCGTCAGCTTCGGCTGCGGCAGCATCCGGCACCTCGGCAGCCTGCGCATCGGCTGCGGCGCCAGACGCTGCTTCGGCCTCCAGCGCCAGATCGTCGTCTTCGTCTTCCAGCCCGACCATCGGCCAGCGCGCTTCCGGCAGTTCGCCGGCCAGCGCCTGCAGGCGCTGCACCAGTGCTTCCTGCGGTGCAATCCGCGGCTGCTCGGCCTGCAAGGCTTCCATGGTCGCGGTGATCGCCTGCGCGGTCGCGTCCAGCGCGGCCACGCCTTCGTCACCCGGCACCACATCGGCGGCCAGTGCACGCTTGATGTAGGACTCGGCGCCGCCGGTGACGGCGGTGATTTCCGGCACTTCGGTCATCGCGAAGGCGCCATTCATGGTGTGCACCGCGCGCAGCAGCGCGTCGCTGACCGGCTGCGGTGCCTGCTGCGCCGAAAGCAGCCAGCCCTGCAGGGTCGCCTGGTGCACTTCCACTTCGGCTTCGAGGATCTCGCGCAGCACGCTGTCGATGTTGGCGGGCGTGCCCACAGCCTCGGGTGCCGCCTCAGCGTCGGTGTGTACCGATGCAATCGCTTCGGCTTCGAGAATGCGGCTGATCTCGTCCTCGCCTTCGGCCTCGGTCTCGAGCACGGGTGCCACCGGTGCAGCTGCAACCGGCAGCGGCACGTAGTAGGTCTCTTCACCGGCGCCGACACGATCGGCAATGGCCTGCATGGCCTGCAGGTCCACGCTGATGCGCTGGCCGTGGCGCAGCGCGGCGTTCAGCTGCGGCAGCGCGGCATGCGCGTTGTCGACCATGGCCAGCACCGCCGGCGAGGCCGGGCGGCTGCCATCGAGCACCCGGTTGAGCATGCCCTCGATCTTCCACGCGAACTCGCCCAGGGTGCGTGCACCGACCAGGCGGCCACTGCCCTTGAGGGTGTGGAAGATGCGGCGGATCGGCCGCAGCCGGTCCATGTTGTCCGGCTGCATGCGCCATGCCGGCAGCAAGGTGCCGAGATTGGCCAGTTCGTCGTCGAACTCTTCCAGGAACACCTCGCGGATGTCCTCGTCGATGTTCTCGGCGTCATCGTCGAAGCCTGCTTCGAAGCCGGCCTCGGCATCCGTCGCAACGGACGCTTCGGCAACGGTCGGTGCAGCCACGGCCTGCGGATTGAAGTCTGCGGCGGCCGCGCTCAGCTCGGCGAAGAACTGCGCGTCGGCTTCGCTGAAATCGATTGGTGCGATGGTGTCGATGTCGATCACCGAGACCGCGGGTGCATCCACAGGCGCGGCGTCCAGTCCGGCAACCGCCGGAGCCTCGTCCGCCACCGTTGCCGGGCTGGCGTCGACGACTTCCAGCGACGGGTGCAGCCCGGCATCGTCGTCCAGCGACAGCGTCTCCATCGCATGCAGCGACAGCACATCATCGGCGTTGTCCAACGCGTCGGCGTCGAAGCGGAACACCACGTCGTCGTGCGCCGCCACAGCGTCGTGCTCGGCGGCCACCGGATCGAACACCGGCGCGGCATACGCATCGGCGTCGATTCCTGCCGTCGCGTCTGCGTCCTCGTCGGCGTCGACAGCGACCGCATCCGCCCGTGCCGACGGCACGGCCTCCGAAAGCGTCCACTGTGCCGCAGCGCCCTGCCCTGCATCGTCCTGTTCGAAGCTGACCGGATCAAAGCTGGCAAAGGTCGGGCTGCGCTCATCATCGGCAGATGCGAGCGGGTCGGCATCCGGATGGAACGGCGCAAGATCCCATTGCGGGACGTCGGGTGCGGGCGCACTGGAAGCGGCAAAGACCAGCGGTGCCTCCGCGTCGTCCTGCAACGACAGCGGCGCGGTAGCGGCGTCGATCGCGGCGGAGCCCAGCGCACCGAACATCAGGCGGTTGTCGACAACCTCTGGCGCGGGTGCGACCGGTGACGGATCGAAAGTGAAGTCCGGCAGCGGCACCGGCACGGTGCCTGCCGCAGGCGCGGCCGGCTGCACCGGAATCTCGATGCGCTCCGGCTGCAGGGCCTCGGCCTGCAGCGCAACCGGCTCACGTTCGACCGGCTGTGCCGCGAACGGTGCCGGCTCGACCGCGTTGCGGTCCGGCAGCGGCCAGTAGCGCAGCGCCTCGAGGCTGCTGCGGGTGATGTCGAGGATGTCCTCACGACCCGGACGACGGTCGCGCAGGGCTTCCAAGTAGTACTCCAGGCTGGCCATGGCGTCGGCCAGGGTGTCCAGCTGACGACCGCTGGGCACGCGCTGGCGCCCGATCAACTCGGCCTCGATGTACTGCTGCACACCGCGCAGGTAGTCGGCCGCCGTGCCCAGGTCGAGCATGCGCAGTGCGCCGGCCACATCGCCCAGCAGGCGCGGCACGTCCTGCAGCTCGGCATGGTTCCAGCTGGTTTCGATGAAGGCGACGAAGTGTTCGCGCGCCGCCGCGAAGTTGGCGATCGCTTCGTGCGCCAGCACTTCCACCGTGCGCCGGTTCTCGACCGCGCTCGGGTCGTCCTCGCCACTGCCGCCGGCGCCCAGATGGGCCACCTGGTCGTCCAGCGAGGCGTCCACGTAGAGCAGCGCGCCGGCAATATCCAGCAGCAGGTTCTCGTCGATCTGCTGGCGGCCCTCGACCACGCCGCGCAACGCGTCGCGCTGCTGCACGACCACGCCACGGGCCACGCCCAGGCCCATCATGCCCAGGGTATCGGCCACCGCGCCCAGTTCGTTGGCCTGGGTCTGCAGCTGCTCCGGTGCACCGCCGGTACGCAGGTGCAGATCCAGCGCATCCTTGATGCGCAGCAGTTCTTCCTTCACCGCGCTGCCGACGGTATCCAGCAGTTCGCGGTTGCGTCCGCTAAGGCTGCCACGGGCATGGTCCAGCTCGGCCTCGGTGGCGGTGACGCTGTCCGGTGCGAACGCCAGCAACACGCTGTCGTGCACGCCGTCCTCGCCACGCGCGGCGCGGATCTCGTTGAGCAGCGGCATCAGCACGATCGGAATATCGCGGTGGCCGTTCTGCAGGCGTTCCAGGTAATCGGGCAGCAGCACGCTGCCGCGCATCAGCGTCGCGCAGGCTTCGTCACGATCAGCGACGCGGCCAGCACCAATGGCATTGGCCAGCTGTTCAAGCTCTTCGGCCACCATCGCCGGGGCGTACAGCTCGACCATGCGCAGGGTGCCCTGCACCTGGTGCAGGAAGCCGGCGCAGATGCGCATGCGGCTGGCATCGCTGGGGTCTTCCGCGTAGTACTCGACCTCGTTGCGCACCTGGCGCAGGGTCTCGTCCAGCTCGGGCTTGACCCAGCCCAGCGCCGCGTGGCTCATCGCATCGCGCAGACTGCTCATGGACGCGCTCCGGTCGCCGCCGCGCGGGGGCCGCGCGAATTCTGGCGTGGGAAATGGAAATGCTTCATCGAGGGGTTCCTTGCTCGCCGCCCTGCCCGCGTCACGCCGGCAGCTTGAAGTCGGCGACCGAACGACGCAGGTCGGCCGCCAGCTGCGCCAGGTGGCCGATCGATTCGGCGGTCTGCCCGGCACCCTGCGAGGTCTGGCCGGTGATCTGCCGGATCACGCCCATGGTGCGGGTGATGTCCGAGGCCGCCGCGGACTGCTGCTGGGCGGCGATGGAGATGTTCTTGATGAGGGTGTTCAGTGCATTGGACACGCGCTCGATCTCGGTCAGCGCTGTGCCCGCATCCTCAGCCAGGCGCGCACCGGACACCACTTCGGCGGTGGTCTGCTCCATCGAGGTGACCGCTTCGTTGGTGTCGGCCTGGATCGCCTGCACCAGGTTTTCGATGCGTCGGGTCGCACCCGAGGTACGTTCTGCCAGGCGCTGCACTTCGTCGGCCACGACCGCGAAACCGCGACCGGCCTCGCCCGCCGAGGCGGCCTGCACGGCGGCGTTCAACGCCAGGATGTTGGTCTGCTCGGAAATGTCGTTGATCAGTTCCACGATCGAGCCGATTTCCTGCGACGACTCGCCCAGGCGCTTGATGCGCTTGGAGGTTTCCTGGATCTGGTCGCGGATCTGGTCCATGCCCTGGATGGTCTCGCGTACCACGCCGGCACCCTCGGCGGCGATCACCACCGAGCGCTGTGCCACGTCGGCCGATTCGGCCGAGTTGCGCGACACCTGCTCGATGCTCGCCGCGATTTCGCCGATGCGGTCCGAAGCCGAGGTGATCTGGTTGGCCTGGTGGCCCGCCGCCTCTGCCAGCTGCATGGCGGTCGCCTGGGTCTCCTGGGTAGACAGCGCGACCTTGGCCGAGGTGTCGTTGATGGTGGTCACCAGGTGGCGCAGTTCGTCGACCGCGTAATTGATTGCGTCGGCGATGGCGCCGGTCATGTCCTCGGTCACCGAGGCCTTCACCGTCAGGTCGCCCTCGCCGAGCGAGGAGATTTCATCCAGCAGGCGCATGATCGCCTGCTGGTTGCGGCTGTTGAA
Source organism: Stenotrophomonas sp. GD04024 (assembly GCF_029837545.1). Classification (NCBI taxonomy): domain Bacteria; kingdom Pseudomonadati; phylum Pseudomonadota; class Gammaproteobacteria; order Lysobacterales; family Lysobacteraceae; genus Stenotrophomonas; species Stenotrophomonas sp. GD04024. Next base: position 9,432 of record NZ_JAOEDV010000051.1, read on the forward strand.
CTCCACCTGGGTCTGGTAGCGCAGTTCCTGCTCGCGCGAGCGGCTGCGCACGTTGGTGGAAACGAAGCCGATGATCGCGATCAGCGACAGCGCGCCGGACACCACGCCGATCCAGAAATTCGGGAACAGGCGGGTATCGGACACCGAGCCGAACGAGGAGAACGCTTCGAACAGCTTGCGGCTGTCATCCAGCATGTGCGCCGAACCCTGGCCCAGCGCGGTGGCGGCCGACTGCGCGGCGAACAGCTGACGCGAGCTGGCCAGGATCGCATCGGCGTCCTGCTTCATCGCCTCCCACTTCTGCTGCGATTGTTCCAGCGCGGCGATGGCGGCGGCACCGCGTACGGCGGTGACGCCCAGTTCGTCGTTGCCGTTGCGCAGGCCGTCGAGCACCTGCGAGAACACGGTGATGTCGCGGGCCAGCGCGTCACCGGCGGTGGCCGCGGCGCTGCCACCGGCCCGCATTTCAGTCACGCGGCGGGCCATCGAACCGGCCACCACCACCTGCTGCAGTGCGCTGTACACCTGCGCCGACGGTGCGCCGGAGGCGGACATCGCACGCACCAGCTCGTTCAGCTGGGCCTGCAGGCCCGGCACTGCGCCGGTGAAGTTGTTGGCGTTGCCGGCCAGGGCCAGCACCGCCGGCTCGCTGGCAACCAGCTGCCCGGCCTGCTTGCCCAGCGGCGCCCAGGTCTCGCCCAGCGTGGCAATGGCACCGGACACGCCCGGCTCCTTGCCGTAGCGCCCCTGCAGGGTCGACACGTTCTGCTCGATCGCGTTGCGGGTCGCCTTGAAGGCGGTGAACGCCTGCGCGTTGCCGCCGACGGCGTCACGGCCCTGGTTGGCCAGCTGCTGTGACAGCACCTGCAGGTCGGCAGCCTTGGAACCGGCGTCCGCCAGGCGGCTGCCTTGCCAGGTGGCGACGCCGGTGTTGACGCCGAACAGGATCATCGATGCCAGCAGCAGGAACAGCCAGAGGTTGCTGCCGCCCAGCCGCAGCTTGCCGGATTTGGTGGCGTCCGAAGCAGTACTCATCGTTCAACCTCGATCTTCAATGCAGGGGGCGATGCCCGGCCTCAGGCCGCGGCTTGCCGGAATTCAGGGGTACGCGACAGCAGCGAGAGCGAGAACACGCCCCAGTCGTGGCCGTCGGCATGGAAGGCGCGATCGACGAAATGGCCGTAGCGCCCTTCGGCCAGCGTGCCGGCCGCGATCTGCTGGTCGAGCTCGAAGCTGCGCTGGCCGAACAGTTCATCGATGGTCAGCGCGACGTCGCCGCCGGCCTGGCGCATGATCAGCACGCGCTGGCCTTCCTGCTGCACGGTGCGTGTGCCTTCCAGGAAGTACTTCAGGTCGACCACCGGAAACAGGTTGCCGCGCAGGTTGCCCACGCCCAGCAGCCACGGCTGTGCACACGGCACCGGGGTCACCGGCGGCATCGGCACGATTTCCACCACTTCGCGGAAATCGGATACCAGCCGGCGCTGGCCGACGCGGTAACCGACGCCACGCCACAGGTCCAGGGCGAACTGCCGTTCGGGCAGCTGCACCGCGTGGGCCAGGCTGCGCCGTTCGTAGGCCTCAAGGATGTCGAAGGGCGAGCGCATCAGGCCACCAGTTCGTTGATCCGCGCGATCAGTTCATCCTCGCGCGGCGGCTTGACGATGTAGTCGGCCGCGCCCTGGCGCAGGCCCCACGCCTTGTCGGTTTCCATCGCCTTGGTACTGACGATGATCACCGGGATATGCTTGATCGCCGCGTCGCGGGCCATGGCCCGGGTCGCCTGGAAGCCGCTCATGCCGGGCAGCACCACGTCCATCAGCACCAGCTGCGGCACCTGGTCGCGGACCAGCTGCAGTCCATCCTCGGCGTTGTCCGCTTCCAGCACTTCATGGCCGGCACGGCGCAGCCACTGGGTGAACACCGCGCGGTCGGTCGGTGAATCCTCGATCAGAACGATACGAGCCATTGTGCCTTTCCCCCCTGGTCAGGCGTTGACGTATGTGCGGATGGCACCCAGCAGTTCTTCACGCGTGAAAGGCTTGGTCAGGTATTGCTCCGAGCCGACGATGCGTCCCCGCGCCTTGTCGAACAGGCCGTCCTTGGACGACAGCATGATCACCGGGGTCGCCTTGAACAGCTGGTTGCCCTTGATCAGCGCACACGTCTGGTACCCGTCCAGGCGCGGCATCATGATGTCGACGAAGATGATCTGCGGTTGCTGGTCTGCGATCTTGGCAAGCGCTTCGAAGCCGTCGGTGGCGGTGACCACCTCGCAGCCTTCGCGCTTGAGCAGCGTTTCCGCAGTCCTGCGGATGGTCTTCGAATCATCGATGACCATCACCCGGAGTCCTGCGAGTTCCCCGCCCGCAGTCGTGTTTTCAGTCATTGCCTATCCCCAAGCGCACGGCCCGTTCTCTGGCGGGGGCCGCTACGAAAGCGTATCTATATCGCACTTTCCGCGCCCGCTTCAAGGCCGGCCCACCGCGCAGGGGGTGGCGGCCGGCTGAACGTGACGGGGTTCGCAATGATTGCGCTGCCGCCGGGCGGACGCTGCGTTGCAGTGCGGCAGGGAGGCGCGCGGCCGGCGTTGCCGCTACCATCAACGCCTTGCCTGACAGGTGCGCCCATGCCGTTGAACGTCATCGTGGTGATGGACCCCATCGCCCACATCAAGATCGCCAAGGACACCACTTTCGCCATGCTGCTGGAAGCCCAGCGCCGCGGCCATGCCCTGCACTACGTGCGCCCGGGCGGCCTGGCCCTGGAAGGGGGTGTGGCGGTGGCCCAGACCGCGCCGCTGCAGGTGCGCGACGACCCGTCCGGCTGGTACGAGCTGGGCACGTTCAGCCGTACCGAGTTCGGCCCCGGCCAGATCGTACTGATGCGCAAGGACCCGCCGGTCGACGCCGAGTACATCTACGACACCCAGGTGCTGGACGTGGCGGCTGCCGCCGGCGCCTGCGTGGTCAACAACCCGCAGGGCCTGCGCGACTACAACGAGAAGCTGGCCGCCCTGCTGTTCCCGCAGTGCTGCCCGCCGACCCTGGTCAGCCGAGACGCCAAGGCGCTGAAAGCGTTCGCGCTGGAACACGGCCAGGCCGTGCTGAAGCCGCTGGACGGCATGGGCGGCCGCTCGATCTTCCGCAGCGGCCAGGGCGATCCGAACCTGAACGTGATTTTGGAAACGCTGACCGACGGCGGCCGCAAGCTGGCGCTGGCCCAGAAGTTCATTCCCGACATCACGGCCGGCGACAAGCGCATCCTGCTGGTCGACGGCGAGCCGGTCGACTACTGCCTGGCACGCATTCCGCAGGGCGACGAGTTCCGCGGCAACCTGGCCGCCGGCGGCCGTGGCGAAGGCCGTCCGCTGAGCGAGCGCGACCGCTGGATCGCCGCCCAGGTCGGCCCGGAGATGAAGCGCCGTGGCATGCGCTTCGTCGGCCTGGACGTGATTGGCGATTACCTGACCGAAGTCAACGTGACCAGCCCGACCTGCGTGCGCGAGCTGGATGCCCAGTACGGCCTGAACATTGCCGGCACCCTGTTCGACGCGCTCGAGGCCGGCCTGCGCTGATGGCTGCCGCACCTGCCGTGCTGCCCCCGCCACCGCGCGAAGCGCAGCGGCTGGGAGCGACCATCGCGCTGTCGGTCGTGGTGCACGCCCTGCTGATCCTGGGCGTGGGCTTTGCGGTGAAGGGCGATGCGCCGTTGGTGCCGACGCTGGAGGTGATCTTCAGCCAGACCCGCACCGCGCTGACCCCGAAGCAGGCCGACTTCCTTGCCGCGGCCAGCCAGGAAGGCGGTGGTGAGCACGACCGTGCGCAGCGCCCGCGCGACAACCAGGCCGGCATCGTGCCGCAGGCCCAGGCCGGGGTGAGCCCGGTGCCGCAGCAGCAACAATCGGCCGCGCCGGCTCCGCCGCCGCAGGCACGCGTGGTCAGCAGCCGCAATGGCCAGGACACGGTGGCGCAGGCGCAGGCGCGGCCCACGCCGGAGCAGCCCGAACCGGATGCGCCGCTGAGCGCACGTGAGCAGCGCGACGTGGAAATGGCGCGACTGGCGGCCGAGGTGCACCTGCGTTCGGCGCAGTACGCCAAGCGCCCGAACCGCAAGTTCGTGTCGGCCAGCACGCGGGAATATGCCTATGCCAATTACCTGCGTGCGTGGGTCGACCGTGCCGAGCGGGTGGGCAACCTGAACTATCCGGACGAGGCCCGGCAGCGCCGCCTCGGTGGCCAGGTGGTGATCAGCGTGGGCGTGCGCCGCGATGGCAGCGTGGAGAGCAGCCGGATCCTGCGTTCGAGCGGCACGCCCTTGCTGGATGAGGCGGCGCTGCGGGTGGTGAAGCTGGCGCAGCCGTTCCCGCCGTTGCCGAAGACAGACGATGCGATCGACATCCTGCAGGTCACCCGCACGTGGGTATTCCTGCCCGGTGGCACCCTGCACGACGATCGATAGGGTTTTGCTGCCCGGGCCTGCGGCCCGGGACCCGCTGCGAAGCAAAGTCAACGTCAACGTCAACGTCAACAGCAGCGGTCGGGATGTTGGGCTTGGCGGGGCGGTGTGGGCTTGCAGGACACGCCGTGAACCCCCCTCCGGGGTCCGGCCCAGCCGCTGGCGGCTGGGCGTTCGGGCGCTTGCGAAGCAGTGCTTCGCAAGCAAAGCGCCCTCACCCATGGGGGCTCGATGGCGCCATCCATGGCGCCAACGGTCCTGCAAGCCCACACCGCCCCACCGCTGACAGATCCCGGCGCATCGCGTCCCGCTCCGCTGTTGGTAGGTGTCGACCTTGGTCGACACACATCCACGCCACGCGTGGATGCGAGCGAAGCGACCCGCTTTTGACTTTGATTTTTTTTGATTTTCCGTGGCGGACGCACACGGAAACTGTCCGTGGCCGGGCGGGTGGGCTGCGCAGGGGCGTGAGCCGCATGGATGCGGCGACCGAGCTTACATGGATGTACTTGCAGCGCCCCCTGCGCAGCCCACCCGCCCGGCCAAACCACGGCATGTGCCTTCGCGCCCGCCACGAGGGGCTCAGCCGTTGGCCTTCGCCTTCGCCTCGCGCGCGGCCTGCTGCTCGACCAGGGTCAGCGCCACGTTGTCGCGCAGGTACGCCGGTTCGACCTTCTCCGGTGCAATGGCCTCACCGCGCGCGAAGGCCGGTACCGCCAGCGCCAGCACATCCGACGCACGCGGTAGTGCAGTGGCATCAAAACCGCGCAGGCCCGCCCCCAGTTGTGCCACCAGAGCGCCTTCGGTCGCGCCGAACCCGGTACCGACGCCGTAGGCCGACAGCCCTTCCGGCAACGCCACCGCAGCCGGTGCGCACACGCGCTCGGCATCGCATGCAACCGGCAGGCCGTCCACGCGTTCGAAGCGTGCGACATACAGTTCGCCCATCCGCGCATCGATCGCCGACAGGATCTGCGTTTCTTCTGCCGGCGCCCGCAGCGCCAGCACCTGCAGCGTCGACACCGGCAGCAGCGGGCGGTCCAGCGCCAGCGCGATGCCCTGGGCAATGGCGATGGCCAGGCGCACGCCAGTGAACGCACCGGGGCCGCGGCTGAGCGCGATGCCATCCAGCTGGCGGCGGCTGATGCCGGCTTCGGCCAGCAGCGCCTCCGCCCACGGCAGGCTCAGCTCGGCATGCCGGCGCGGGGCGATCTCGAAACGTTCCAGCACCTGCCCATCGACATGCAGGGCAACGGAACAGGCTTCGGTGGCGGTTTCAAAGGCGAGCAGTTTCATCGGATCAGGTCAGAACAGGGGGAACGTGGCGCCGGGCGCCAGATCCGGGCCCGCCGCAGCGGTGGCCGGAACGGCATCATCGGCCACGGGTGCCCATTGTGGCGTAAAGAAGGCCTGCACATCGGCCAGGCTGCGGGTACGGCGGAACGGCGGCAGCGAATCGAGGAAGACCCGGCCATAGCCGCGGTTGAGCAGGCGCGGATCGCACAGCACCAGCACCCCGCGGTCGCTCTCGCTGCGGATCAGGCGACCGACGCCCTGCTTCAGCGCGATCACCGCCTGCGGCAGCTGCTCGTCGCGGAACGGGTTGCCGCCCTGGCTGCGGATCGCCTCCAGCCGCGCCTCGTACACCGGGTCGTCCGGAGCGGCGAAGGGCAGCTTGTCGATCATCACCACGCTCAACGCTTCGCCGACCACGTCCACGCCCTCGCGGAAACTGGCCGAGCCGAGCAGCACGCCATTGCCCGATTCGCGGAAGCGCTGCAGCAGGGTCGCGCGCGGTGCCTCGCCCTGCACGAACAACGGCCACGGCCCGTCGCGCAGCGCTTCGGCGGCCTCGCGCAGGGCGCGATGCGACGCGAACAGCAGGAATGCCCTGCCCTGCGACGCCTGCAGCACCGGCCGCAGGGCCTGGATCAACGCAGTGCCGAAGCCACGCGCGGCCGGATCGGGCAGGCCTTCGGGCAGGTAGCACAACGCCTGCTCGGGCCAGTTGAACGGGCTCGGCTGGACCAGGGTGTGCGGATCGTCCAGGCCCAGCCGCGTCGCGATGTGATCAAAGCCACCGCCTACGGTCAGCGTAGCCGAGGTGAAGATCCATGCCGCCCGGCTGCGTTCACGGTGCTCGCGCAGCGGCCCGGACACATCCATCGGCGTGCGCTGGCAGCGGAAACCACGCGGGGTGAGCTCGTACCAGAGCACATCCGCCGCACCCGCCACGTCCGCAGCGTCGGTGTCGAAATCCAGGCTGGGCTCATCATCGCCCAGCCAGCGGCTGAGCCGCGAGACCGCTTCGCGCGCCCGCGCATGGCAGGCATCCAGGCCAGCGGCGGCTTCGCGCAGCGGTTGCAGTGCCTGCTCCAGCGTCATCAGCCCCGCCATCACCGTATCGAAGCCGTCGCGCACCTGTGGCATTGCCAGTGCGCGCCACTGCGTGCCGCGCGATGGCAGGCCATCCATCGCTACACGCAACGCCAGCAGCGCCTGCTGCAACTGGTCGACCGGTTCCTGCAAGGCCGACTGCGCACCGCCCACGCCACGCGCTTCGGCCAGGCAGTCGCGGCCCAGTTCCTGCCACGGGCGCATGCCGAACCCCTCGCCGAAGAACTGCGCGGCCAACTCGGGCAACTGATGCGCCTCGTCGATGACGAACGCCTGCGCCCCCGGCAGCAGTTCGCCGAAGCCATCCTGCTTCAATGCCAGGTCCGCCAGCAGCAGGTGATGGTTGACCACCACCACATCGGCCGCCTGCGCACGTTGCCGCGCACGCACCACGAAGCAGTCGTCCCAGAACGGGCAGTCGGTGCCCAGGCAGTTGTCGACGGTGGAGGTGACCATCGGCAGCAGTGGTGAGTCGTCGGCCAGCCCGTCGAGCTCGGCGATGTCACCGAACTCGGAACGACCGGACCAGGCCAGGATGCGCTGGAACTGCGCCGCCTGCTCGGGGCTGGAAAACCGCGGCTCACCACGCGCCTGCTGCAGGCGATAACGGCACAGGTAGTTCGCACGCCCCTTCAGCAGCGCGCTGCGCAGGCCGACGCCGAGCGCCTGGCGCACGCGTGGCAGATCGCGGTGGTAGAGCTGGTCCTGCAGCGCGCGGGTACCGGTGGAGATGATGGTACGCAGCCCGGACAGCAGCACCGGCACCAGGTAGGCGAAGGTCTTGCCGGTACCAGTACCGGCCTCGGCCAGCAGCAGATCGCGCTGCTGCAACGCATCGGCGATGGCTTCGGTCAGGCGCAACTGCGCCGGACGCGGGACGAAGGCGTCCAGGTGCGAGGCGAGCGCGCCGCCGTCGCTGAGGGCTTCGCGGCTGGCATGGACAAGATCGGACATCAGAAGGAAAGGATACCCGGCCGGGCGCTGCCCGGCACCCGTTTCAAGCCAGAGCACAAGCAGCGGCAACGGCAACGTCGCTTGTTCATGGCTCTGGGTTTCTACGTGCTGGGCGGGCCGGGACGGGCAGGCAGGACACGCCGTAAACCCATCCCTGGGGGGCTCGATGGCGCCATCCATGGCGCCAACGGTCCTGCCTGCCCCCCCCCCCCCCCCCCCCCCCCCCCCCCCCCCCCCCCCCCCCCCGGCCAAGCACGGCTTTTGCCTTACGCGGCCAAGCAGCCAGCCACGAGGGGCTGCGCCGTTGGCAGGAAACTCAGTACCGCTTGATCCCCGGCACGGTGCAGCCTTCCAGCTGCGCATGCGCCGACACCGCATTCTCCTTCTCGCCGCGCGCCAGGCGCGACTGCTCGATCGTCGCCCAGTGCCGGCGGCACAGCGGCCCCGTCTTCGAACCCAGATCGATCGCCTTGCGTGCGAATGTCTCCGCCTGCGCCCACTGGCCCTGCAGCAGCGCCAGCTCGGCACGTTCCTGCAGCACCGCCGGATCACCCGCCACGATCTCCAGCGCATGGTCCAGGCTGCTGGCCGCGGCGGCCAGATCATTGGCCTGTCGCTGCGCCTGCGCGGTCACCCGCAGATCTTCCACCTGCGAATCGCGCAGCGGCTGCACCGACAGCTCCTTGTCGTCCGGGCCGGCGGCTGCGTCCACGGCGGCCAGGCGCTGCGCCGGCGTGGTGGTATCAACCGGCGGCTTGGCCACGGGCGGTGCGCTGCTGACGCACGCGGCCAAGGCCAGGCTGAGGCCGGTCAGGGCCAGGGGCTGCAGCAGGGATCGCATGTTCATCGGCATCATCGGCTTGGAGGAGGAGTGGCAGCAGGAGGGGCCGCGGCGGGTTCCGCAGGGGCGTCCGGCTTGCGGTCCAGGCCGAACCAGCTGCGCCAGCCACCGCCTTCGCCCTCGGTTCCACCCTGCCCGTCCGGCGATACCGCCGGCGCGCACGGTGCATAGGCCGGCGCGTAGCCCACCACGAACGGGAAGCGACGCGCGCCCGGGCAGCCTTCATCGGTACTGTTGATGCCGGTGGGCGCCACCGACTGCCAGTCCAGGCCCTTGTTGCTGACACGCAGCGGAGCACTTGGCAGGCGCTGGAAAATACCCGACCACACCCTCATCGCACCGGTGGCACCGTACAGGCCCGCCTGTTCGTTCTGGTCGTTGCCGATCCAGATCACCGCCAGATGATCGCCGGTGTAACCGGCGTACCAGCTGTCACGGCCATCATTGGTGGTACCGGTCTTGCCGGCCGGCTGCAGCCGGCCCAGGCCGTCGGCGTTGAGGCGCTGCGCGGTACCACTGGCGACCACCTGCTGCAGCCCGACGCTGATCAGGTTGGCGGCGATCGAGTCGCCCTCCTGTGCCGGTGCCGGCGTCTTGTCATAGCGCTTGAGCAGCTTGCCCTGCGGATCGAGCACGCCACGCACCGCGTGCAACGGCTGGATCTCGCCGCCGGACGCCAGGAACTGGTACAGCTGTGCCATCGCGTACGGGCTCTGGTCGGTCGAGCCGAGGATCACCGCCGGATTCGCCTCCGCCTTGATGCCGGCCAGTACATGGATCAGCTGCGTCACGCGCTCGGGACCAACCTGCATGCCGACGCGTACGGTGGCCTGGTTGTAGGAATGGGCCAGCGCATCGATCAGGCGCACCGTGCCGTGGCTGCGGTTGTCCGCGTTGCCGGGGTTCCAGTTGCGGCCGCGGCCGAGCTGCACGGTCACCGGGGAATCGTCGACCCAGCTGGCCAGCGAATAGCGGTCCGGCTGTGCCAGCGCCAGCAGGTACACGAACGGCTTGAGCAGCGAACCGACCGGACGCTGTGCCTCGATCGCGCGGTTGAAGCCGACCTCGGAGACCTCGCGGCTGCCGATCACCGCCAGCACATCACCGTTGTGCACGTCGGTGAGCACCATGCCGGCCTGCAGTTCGGGGCGACGCTTGCTTTCCAGCGACTTGATGGTACGGGTCACCGCGCCTTCGGCGTAGGCCTGCGCGGACGGCGACATGCCGGTCATCACGCTCAGGCCGGCGCCCTGCAGCGCCGACTCCGGATAGTCATGGCCCAGCTGGCGGCGGACCAGGTCGACGTAGGCCGGGAAGCGGTTGGCCGCCACCAGGCCCGGCGTCTTCGGCACGCCCAGCGGCGCCTTCAACGCACGCTGGTACTCGGCGTCGTCGATCAGCGTGGCTTCGTGCAGCTTGCCCAGCACGAAGTTGCGGCGATCCAGCGCGCGTTCCGGATTGCGCCGCGGGTCGTAGAAGGACGGGCCCTTGACCAGGCCGATCAGCAGCGCGATCTGCTCGGTTTCCAGCGACGACAGGTCGCGGCCGAACCAGAACTCGGCACCGGAGGACATGCCGTGGATGGCCTGGCTGCCACGCTGGCCCAGGTACACCTGGTTGAGGTAGGCCTCGAAGATGGTGCGCTTGTCGTAACGCGCTTCCATGATCAGCGCGTACAGCACTTCGTTGAACTTGCGGGTGACCGTCTGTTCCTTGCCGATGCCGAGCAGGCCGCTGCGGGCCAGCTGCTGGGTCAGCGTGGACGCGCCCTGGCGGCTCTGGCCACCGGAGCGGATGGTCACCCATACCGCGCGCGCGATGCCGGACAGATCGATACCGTGGTGACGGTTGAAATCCTTGTCCTCCACCGCCTGCAGGCCGGTCACCAGCAGGTCCGGCGCCTCGTCCATGCGGATCAGGCGGCGTTCTTCCTGCTTCTGGCCGTACAGGGTGGCGATGCGCGCCGGATCCAGCCGCGCGGCCTTCAGCGCCTTGCGGTTGTCGGCATCACGCAGCGAGGCCACGCCGCCATCGGCCAGCGACAGCTCCACCCGGCGCGGGGCGACCCGGCCGTCAACGTCGTTGTAGCCGCGGCTGGAGATGACGAAGCGCCCACCGTTCACCGCATAGGTGGCCGGCTCCTTGCCCTGCCCGTCATCGCGGTAGGCCGAAGCAGCCAGCTCGGTCTTCAGGGTGGCCGCATCCATCGCCTTGCCGGGCGTGAGCACCAGCGGGCGCGCATACACCCGCGTCGGGATCTGCCAGCGCAGTTCACCGAAACGCTGGGTCACCTGCTGGTTCAGGTACAGCGTGTAGGGAATCAGGAAACCCAATCCCAACGCGACCGCAGCCATGCTCCAGGTGATCAGCCGGCGCCGCCACAGCGGGCTGTCGTCCTGCTGGTCGTCGTCGAAATCGTCGTTGTCGTCGGAATCGTAGCGTCGGGGCACTGGGGCTGCGGGCAGATAGGGTCTGGCGAGTCTAACGCAGGCGCCGTGGTGGCTGGCGGGCGATGGCCTGCGGTTTCACTGCAGTTCAAGCAGCGCGAGGCTCCCGCCAGCCCGCGGCCGCCCCCACCAACGCCGCGCGGACGCCGCGCCAGCCTGCCCCGGCCAGGCACACATTGGCCAAGCGTGCGAACAGCCGCGGCGCGTCGTGAGCGATCCAGCGCGCCTGCACGCCCGCCCGGCGATACAGCTGCAGGCGCGACCAGGCCATGCGCCAGGCCAGCGCGGAAAGACCCTGGAAGCGTTCAGGTGCAACGCGGACACCGCGCTGCACCAGCAGGGCATCCAGGGCCAGCAGGCGCCCCGCAGTACGCTGCCGCGCCTTCCCGTCGAACAGATCGAGATGCCGCAGCCGCTGCAGGAAACCACGGCGGCTGGCGCCAATCTGGTTGTTGCCATGCTGCCGGTAATCGATGGTGGGCTCGGCCAGCATGTCCAGGCCTCCACGCAGCGACGCGTGCACCGCCAGCCATTCGTCGTGGCTCCAGCCCGGCGGTACCGGTAGCGCCCCCTGCAGCAGCGAACGACGCAGCGCACAGGTCGCGCCGGTGACGAAGTTGCGCAGCAGGATGGCATCGATCGCACGGCCCGAGCGTTCCAGTTCGACTTCGGCCGGATGCACCACCAGCACCTCCAGCAGCCGCTGGCCCAGCGGCGCGCCCTGCGCATCCACCAGCCGTGCATCGCTGTGCACCAGCATCAGGCCCGGTTCGGCGTGGAAGCGCTGCACGTAGCGGCGCACCCTTCCCGGATGCCAGACATCATCCTGGTCGCACAGGAACAGGATGTCGGCCTGGCAGCGCTGCAGCGCGTCGGCAAAGTTGCGGACATAACCGAGGTTGCGTGGGTGCCGGGCGATCTCGACCCGGATGCCCAGCGCCTGCGCGCGCACCTCGAAGGCCTGCAGCAACGGCAACGTCTGGTCGCTGGAACCATCATCGCCGATCACCACTTCGCTCACCGGAAGATCCTGGTCGAGGATGCTGTCCAGCTGCGCCTGCAGGTAGCGTGCACCGTTGTAGGTGCACAGCGCGACGCCAATGCGCTCGGCGGGGGCCGATCCGGATGGCGCGTCAGGCATGGAACGTACTCGCGGGGAACAAGGCCGAGGATGGTAGCAGAGCCTCCGCCGGGGGGCGGATCTGCACCGTCAGTGGTTGCCGGGATGCGCTGCGATCCGCTGCAGCGCCTGTGCGGCACTCATCGGCTGCCACATGTCCGCCTCCGGCCTGAACGGCCGCGGGTGTACACCCAGCAGCGCCAGCAGCGGACCGTTGTCGGCGACCAGGTCCTGCTGCAGGCGTGATACCGGGCCGCGCGCGCGCGGCAGCACCGCCGCCAGGCCACGCAATGCAAAGCCCGGCAGTGGCAGCGGCAAGGTCGGTTGCGCCAGGCTGGCGTGCACGCGGCGGAACATCGCGTGATACGGCAGGCGTTCACCGCCGCCGATCTCCAGCACCCGCGCCGACGCCGCACCGGTGGTGATGCAGGCCACCACCGCGCGGGCGATATCGTCGGCATGCACGGGTTGGCGCAGGCCCTCGGCCCGCGGAATCGGGAACAGGCGCAGGCGCAGCGCGCGCTGCACGATCGGGGTGATGCTGCGGTCGATGCCGGCGCCATAGATCAGGGTCGGCCGCAGGATCGTCCACGCCATGCCCAGGCGCTCGGCCTGCTCGATGAGGCCCTGTTCGCCCCGCTGCAGCATCGCCACCACGTCCTGCTCGTCGGCCTGGTCCGAATCCTGCTTGCTCAGCACGCTCATCGAGCTGGTGGCGATGACCCGTGGAGCCGGCGCGCGGGCCTGCCGCGACAACCACTGCGCCAACCCTTCCAGCGGCCCGAAACTGGCAATCGCCTGCCACTCGGCAGACGGCACGCTGTCCAGCGCGCTGGCCAGATCCCCGCACAGCCAGTTCACTCCGTCCTGCGCCGGTTGCGGCCGCCGGCTCACCGCCTGCACCTGGCCGTGCACCTGCAGCAGGCGCGGCAACAGGAACCGGCCGATCTGGCTGGTGGCTCCGGAAACAAGGACGGTCATCGGCACTCCATGGGCGGGCAGCGGGGGCTGGCTACTATAACGACCCGCCGGCAACGGCGGGCTCAGGGCGAGGGCACACCGATATCGCGAAGGCGCTGCCGCAGCTGTTGATACTCGCTGCTGGACGCACCCGCACCGAGCTCGGCGGCCTGCTGCAGGGCGCGTTCGGCGAAGGCGACATCACCATTGCCCAGGCGTTCACTGCCGATCGCCAGCCAGCGCTGGGCCAGGCGCTGGCGGGCAGCAGGCAGCCCGACCGCAGTAGGCGACAGGGTCTGCCAGGCCTGCAGGCAGGCGCCCGCGGCCTGCACCCGGTTCTGCCGCAGGTTGTCATCGAAGCAGGCACGGCTGGCGGGCAGCAGGCGCGCGGCGGCCGCTTTCACCCGGGAATCGCGCGGCGCCAGGCCTTGTGCTTCACGCAGCGCGTCGAACGCGCTGTGTCCCGGCGGACTGATCCACTGCCCGGCGCGCTCGGCGCGCTCGATCCTGCGCAGCAGCTCGCGCAACTGCCGTTCGCGTTGCGCGTTGCTGGCCGCCGGCTGTTGCAGCGACCGCTGTGCCTGCTGCGCACGTTGCAGGCGCTGCGCCAGCTGCTGGCGCGCCGCGGCCGACGCACCCAGCGCCTCGGCCAGCGCTGCATCACGCTGTGCTGCGTCGAACTGGAAATCGTCGGCCTGGCTCTGGCTGCGCGCCTGCACGGCCTGCAGCACCTGCTCGCGGCCACGCTGGGCCGTGGGATCCTCCGGCGCCACGGCCAGTACGGCCAGGAAGCCCTTCGCCGCATTTTCCAGTTGCTGGCGCTGCAACGCGCGCTGCGCCTGCCGCAGGCGCAGGTCCACGGCACGTGCCAGCGCCTCCTGGCTGGCCGGAAGGTCGGCATGGCCGGCATCGAACTGGCGGGCGCGCTGCATGATCGCAGCCGCCTCGGCCAGCTCCCCTCGCCCGGCCAGCGTGCGTGCCTGCTGCAACAGATCGCTCAGGGCATCCTCGCGCCCCTCCAGCGCCGGCAGATTGTCCGGCTGCACTGCCAGGATGCGCTGGAACAGCGGCAATGCACTGCTGTCGCCATCATCAAGCCGCCCTGCTGCAAAGGCATTGCGCGCCTGTGCCAGCAGCGCGCCGATGCCGGCCCCCGCGTTGCGTCGCGCCTGCAGCTGGCGGGCAACCGCTTCGGCTTCGCTCTGCGGCACCAGCAGCTCGCGGGCCAACGCCAGTGCCTGCGCGCTACCGTCGAGATCGTTGTTCTGCAGCCTGTCGCGTGCCTGCTGCAGTGCCGCCGCAGCGGTTCGGGCCAGGCCTTCGCGCGCCTGCGGGCGATCACCGTCCAGTGCCAGCACCGCCTGGTAGCGCTCGCGTGCGCCACTGCCATCGGCCGCGCTCAACCGGCCCGCGGCGAGTGCGCGGTCACCCTCGGCCAGCAACTGTTCGATCTGCGGCTCATCCCAGAACCAGTCGGCCAGCGGCTTGCGCAGCAGCACCAGCAGCACGAACACGGCCAGCGCGGCGACCAGCGCCCAGCGCCAGACCCGGCGCGCGTGGCGTGCCTGCAGCCACCACCAGCGGCCTTCGCGGCGGACGCGGTCCAGCGCAGGATGTTCAGCGCCATGCGGGCGATGCGGAGGCTCGCGTTCCATGCGTGCAGGGTAGCCGGGGCAGCGTGAAGCTCAGCCGAGGCGACGTGCCTCGCTCACGCCCGGCAGCGCGTCCAGCTTGCCCAGCAGGGTCGACAGCTGGCCGTAATCGCTCACCTTCAACCGCAGGCGCAGATGGGCACGGCCACTGTTGCGCACATTGTCACTGTGGATGTCGAGCACGTAGGCGTCTTCCTGGGCGATCAGGTTGGTGATGTCCTTCAGCAGCCAGCGGCGATCGACCGCCGTGACCACCACGTCCACTTCGTAGCCGCCACCGGCCTGGCCCCATTCCACCGGCAGGATCCGCTGCGGGCTGGTGGCAGCCAGGCGGGCCAGCGCCGCGCAGTCTGCCCGATGCACGGTGACACCCCGGCTACGGGTCAGGTAGCCGACGATCGGCTCGCCTGCCACCGGCTGGCAGCAGCGCGCCAGCTGCACCAGCAGGTTGCCCACGCCCTGCACGGTGAACTTGGACTTGCCCAGGTTCTCCCGGCGCGCGGTCGGGCGCGGCAACGCCGGCGCGGCTGCTGGCTGGCTGGCCGCGCGCTCGGCTTCCAGCAGGGCGCGGCTGACCTGGTTCGGCCCGGTATCGCCCAGCGCCACCTGGATGTAGAGGTCATCGACACTGTCGGCGTGGAATTTCTTCGCCGCCACTGCCAGATCCGAATGCTGCAGGCCCAGCCGCTTCAGCTCGCGCTCGAGCAGTTCGCGACCGGCCTGCACGTTGCGCGCACGGTCCAGCTTGTGGAACCAGCTGCGCACCTTCTCGCGGGAACGGTTGCTGGCCAGGAAACCATTGGCCGGCATCAGCCAGTCACGGCGCGGGTCGGCCTCCTTGCCGGTCAGGATCTCGACGCGGTCGCCGCTGCGCAGGCGGTAGGTCAGCGGCACGATGCGGCCATTGACCTTGGCGCCACGGCAACGGTGCCCGACCATGGTGTGCACCTGGTAGGCGAAATCGAGCGGCGTTGCACCCTGCGGCAGGTCCAGCACCTCGTCCTTCGGGCTCAGCGCATAGACCCGGTCCTCGGTCAGCTCGGCGTCGAGCGCCCCGGCCAGTTCGTTGCCCTGCCCGTCCTGCGCCTGCTCCAGCAGCTGCCGCATCCAGGTGATCTTGCGGTCGAAGGCCTTCTCCGCGCCCTTGCCGCCTTCCTTGTACTTCCAGTGCGCGGCCACGCCCAGTTCGGCCTGCGAATGCATCTCGTGGGTGCGGATCTGCACTTCGATGGTGCGCCCTTCCGGGCCGACCACGGCGGTATGCAGCGAGCGGTAGTCGTTGGCCTTGGGACGGGCGATGTAATCATCGAATTCGCTCGGCACCGGCGCCCACAGTGCATGCACCACGCCCAGCGCGGCATAGCAGGCGGCGACATCGTCGACCATCACCCGCACCGCGCGGATGTCGTACAGCTGGTCGAACGCCAGCCGCTTCTTCTGCATCTTCCGCCAGATGCTGTAGATGTGCTTCGGACGGCCACTGACCTCGGCCTTGATGCCCTGCGCGACCAGTTCGCGCGACAGCACCTTCTTGACGTTCTCGACGTAGCGCTCACGCGCGATGCGGGTCTCGTCCACCTCACGGGCGATGCGCCGGTAGGTTTCCGGTTCCAGGTGGCGGAAGGCCAGGTCCTCCAGCTCCCACTTCAGCTGCCAGATGCCCAGCCGGTTGGCCAGCGGTGCATGGATGTCGCGGGTGAGCTGGGCCAGCGCGCGGCGCTGTTCGTCATCCAGCTTGTCGGCCGCGCGCATCCGCGCCAGTTGCCGGGCCAGCAGGATCGGCACCACGCGCAGGTCGCGGATGATCGCCAGCAGCAGGCGGCGCAGTCCTTCACTGTTGCGCCCGGCCTCGCGACCGGCATGCAGCGCCCATACCGGGTCAGCAGCGTCCTGGCCGTCGAGCAGGCCGATCACCGCTGCCTTGTGGTTGCCCAGCGGCAACGCGTCCAGGTGGGCACGCAACCCGGGAAGGTCGAACAGCAGGGCCGCGACCACTGCGCCTTCGTCGGCTGAAAGCATCGACAGCGCATCAAGGGTGTCACCCAGCACCGACCAGCTGGCGCGCATCTGGTGGTCGCACTCCGGGGCATCCCAGTGCCCGCGCAGGGCCTGGCGCAGCGGAGCGGGCAGCACCGCTGCCGAGGGACGGTTCAACAAGGCATCCAGGCCGGGGACGGAAGCGCGGTTCACAGCATCGAGCAGGCAAGACAGAGGCCCCTACACTAGCGCCGGCGCCGTTCAGGGACAATCGCCGCGGCCACCATCGCCTGGCATGAGGACATGCCGCTACACTCGCGGGCAAACCCAGGAGAGTCCCGCCATGCCCTCGATCGTTCCACACTTCCGTCCACGAGTGCTCGCTTGCGCCGCGCTGTTGCTGGCCGTATCGGCGCCTGCGCTGGCCCAGCGCGTGGTGGAAGGCGACCTGCAGCAGCAGATGTCGCCCGCCGAGTTCAAGGCCGCCGGGCTGGACAAGCTGGATGCGGCGGAACTGGCCACGCTCAACCGCTGGCTGCAGGGCAAGGTCGAGGCGGCCACCACCCAGGCCGTGGCCGCCGTCCGCGAGGAGGCGCGCGAGGAAGGACGCCAGGAAGTGATCGTGAAGAACCGGGGCTTCTTCGATTTCGGCAGCAACGAGCCAATCACCGGCGTGCTGCAGGGCGAGTTCCGTGGCTTCGGCAAGGGCCGCATCTACGTGCTGGACAACGGCCAGGAATGGGAACAGACCGATGCCACGACCCTGGCCGGCGTGCGCAAGTCGTCACCCCGGGTGAGCATCAAGCCCGGGGTGATGGGCGTCTGGTACATGAAGGTTGACGGCGTGAACACCCAGCCCAAGGTCCGCCGTACCAAGTAACGGCGCGTGCTGGAGGTAGAGCCGGGCACCGGCTCGGCTCTACCGGATCGGACTCACGCCTGGCGCAGTGCGGTTACCCGCTGCGCCAGCTTCTTCGCCGAGATGCCGGTGCGCGCACCCAGCTCCTGCGCGAACAGTGACACCCGCAGTTCCTCCAGGTCCCAGCGCAGTGCCTGCCATTGCGGGCGTTCACGCAGGCCCTGTGCCTCGCCATCGCGCAGTGCGTCCAGGAACGGATGCAGCTCCAGCATGCGTACCTGGTCGCGCGGCGGATCGCGCTTGGCCCGCTCGGTGCGCAGGATCATCGCCTTCAGGTAGCGCGGATACTGCGCCAGCGCGTCGGCCGGCGTGTCGCGCAGGAAGCCGGGGTGGATCAGTCCGGCCAGCTGCGCTTCCATGTCGTCCAGGTTGCCGCGCGCCCAGCCCATCAATGGCGCCTCCAGCATTGGCTTCAGCTCGGCCACCAGCGCCAGGATGGTCTCGGCCAACTTCAGCCGCGACATCGCCTCGCCGAACAGCGCCTTGGCCGCGTGGTCGCGACGCTGCTCGAAGACCGCCGCATCGCGGATGTCCTCCAGGCCTTCGGCCAGAACGGCATTCATCGCCGCATCGACCAGGTCGCCACGCAGGCGCTCCTGCGATTCGATGGCCGCGTACAGCAGGCCGGTCTTGGCCCCCACCGGCAGCTGCTTGCGTGCCTGCTTGACCTTCTCGGCAAGGGCGATCTCCAGCAGGCGGCGCACGCCCAGCGGATGGGCTTCCTGCGCCTGCTGTCGGTCGGCGAAGATGCGCAGCGCCACGCTGTCACCTTCATCGAGCAATGCCGGATAGGCCGGCACACCCGCTTCGCCGGGAACCTGCAGCGGAATCGGCGCGGCCGGGAACGTGCGCAGGCCATCGGCCGCCATCTCGCGCCCGGCACGCGCCGCGAAGGCATCGCCGGCACGACCACCGAATTTCGCGCGCAGCGCATCGAGGTCACGCGACGTGGCCAGCACCTTGCCGTGCTCGTCGCGCAGGCGCAGGTTCATGTGCAGGTGCGGTTCGATCACACCGGGCTCGAAATCGAGCGCGGTCACCGTGGCACCGGTCGCGCGTGACAGGAAGCGTGCCAGCTCACCGGTGATGGCATCGGCGCTGGGCTGCGGGAACGCCTCGAAGAACGCGCGGCCGAAGTCCGGCGCCGGCACATAGTTGCGGCGCATCGCCTTGGGCAGGCTGCGGATCAGCGCCGAGGCCTTGTCCACCACGAAGCCCGGCGCCAGCCAGCCCAGCTGCACCGGATCCAGCGCGTTGAGCAGGTGCAGCGGTACGTCCAGGGTCACGCCGTCATCGTCGGCGCCCGGTTCGAAGCGGTAATGCAGCGGCAACCGCGCCTGGCCCAGCGCCAGGTACTTCGGGTAGCGCTCCTGTTCACTGCCTTCGCCGGGCAGCAGGTCGACCAGCGACCAGTGCAGCGTCTTGCGCTGCTCCGGCGCCAGCCCCTTCCACCAGGTATCCAGACCCGCCGCCGAGTGGATCTGCGGCGGCACCCGGTCCAGGTACCAGCGCGCCTGCCAGTCCTCGTCGGCAACGATGCCGGCGCGGCGCAGCTTGGCCTCTTCCTCGCGCGCGACCTCCAGCACCTTCTGGTTGTCGGCCACGAAGCTGGCACGGGTGTTGATTTCGCCGGTCACCAGCGCCTGCCGCACGAAGATGTCGTGCGCTTCGCCCGGTTCGATGCGGCCATAGTGCACCGGCTTCTTCGGCGCCAGCACCAGGCCGAACAGGCTGATCTGCTCGGACGCCAGCACCTGGCCCTGCGCGCGCGACCAGTGCGGATCGAAGTGCTTGCGCAGCAGCAGGTGCGGCAGTTCGGCGATCACCCAGTCCGGCTCGATTGCGGCCAGGGTCATGCCCCACACCTTCTGCGTGTCCAGCAGGTTGGCCGCCAGCAGCCAAGGCGGCGGCCGCTTGGACAGCGCCGAGCCCGGGAACGGCAGGAAGCGGCGCTGGCGCGGGGCCTGGAAATCGCCCTTCTCGGTGCGGTGGCCGATCTGCGTCGGCAGGCCCGCCACCAGCGCCCGGTGCAGGGTCTGGTAGGCGGTGGCACGCACGCGTTCGCTGAAACCGCCGCCCGCCGGCGCCTGTTCCTTCTGCGCGCGCACGGCCACGGGTGCCGGGGCGGCTTCGGCCTTGCCCTCGCGGGCCAGCCGCGCGGCACGGTGCAGCTGGCCACGGGTGGCCTTCACCGCTGCCGCGTCATCACGCGCCGGCGCACTACTGCCGGCCAGCAGCGGCGCCATCGACGCCTCGGCAGCCTCTTCCTTCCAGCCCAGTTCCTCGCACAGCAGGCGCAGCTGGCGATGCAGCTCGCGCCATTCGCGCATGCGCAGGAAACCCAGGAAATGGCGACCGCACCAGTCGCGCAGCTTCGATTGGGTCAGGTCTTCATGGGCCTGCCGGTAGGCGTCCCACAGGCGCAGCACGCCGACGAACTCGGAGCGGCCATCGGCAAACTGCGCATGTGCGCTGTCGGCCGCGCCGCGCGCCTCGGGCGGTCGCTCGCGCGGGTCCTGGATGCCGAGGAACGAGGCGATCACCAGCATAGGGCGCAGGCAGCCGGCGGCCTGCGCGGCCACCAGCATGCGCGCCAGCTTCACGTCCACCGGCAGGCGTGCCATCTGCTTGCCGACGGTGGTCATGCGCCGCTCGGCATCGATCGCGCCCAGCTCGGTCAGCTGCTGCCAGCCATCGGCCACCGCACGCTCATCGGGTGCTTCCAGGAACGGGAAGTCCTCGATGCGGCCCAGGCCCAGCTGCAGCATGCGCAGGATCACCCCGGCCAGGCTGGAGCGGCGGATTTCCGGATCGGTGAACTCCGGCCGCGCCTGGAAATCAGCTTCGGCGTACAGGCGATAGCAGATGCCCTCGGCGATACGACCGCAACGGCCCTTGCGCTGGTTGGCGCTTGCCTGCGAGATCGGCTCGATATGCAGGCGATCCAGCTTGTTGCGCGGGCTGTAGCGTTTGACGCGGGCGAAACCGGGGTCGACCACGTAGCGGATGCGCGGCACCGTCAGCGAGGTTTCGGCCACATTGGTGGCCAGCACGATGCGCCGGTTCGGGCCGGGGTTGAACACCCGGTCCTGGTCCTGGTTGGACAGCCGCGCGTACAGCGGCAGCACTTCGGTATTTCGGTACTTGCGGCGCTCCAGCGACTGGTGCGCGTCGCGGATCTCACGTTCGCCAGGCAGGAAGATCAGCACGTCGCCGCGCGCATCCAGGCGGGTGATCTCGTCGATGGCCGACACGATGGCATCGTTGACAGTGCGTTCGCCCTGGTCTTCGCCCTCGCCTTCCAACGCGCGGTAACGCACTTCCACCGGGAAGGTGCGGCCCTCGACGCTGATCACCGGCGCATTGTCGAAATGCTGGGCGAAGCGTTCGGTGTCGATGGTGGCCGAGGTGACGATCAGCTTCAGGTCCGGGCGCTTGCGCAGCAGCTGCTTCAGGTAGCCCAGCAGGAAGTCGATATTGAGGCTGCGTTCGTGCGCTTCGTCGACGATGATCGTGTCGTAGTTCGACAGCCAGCGGTCACTGGCGATCTCCGCCAGCAGGATGCCGTCGGTCATGAACTTGATGCGGCTGTCTTCGCTGACCTTGTCGTTGAAGCGCACCTGGTAGCCGACCAGCTGGCCCAGTTCGCTCTGCAGTTCCTGCGCCACGCGGCTGGCCACCGCACGTGCGGCAATCCGTCGCGGCTGGGTGCAGCCGATCATGCCGGCCTGGCCACGGCCTGCGGCCAGGCACAGTTTCGGCAGCTGGGTGGTCTTGCCCGAGCCGGTTTCACCGGCAATCACCACTACCTGGTGGTCGCGGATCAGCTCGATGATCGCGTCGGCTTCACGCGCAATCGGCAGCTGCGGGTCCAGAGTAATGGATGGTTGCTGTTGCGCCCGCACCTGCCGGCGCTGCACCGATGCCTGCAAGGCCTGCTCGAAGGTGGCGGCCAGTGCTGCATCCTGCGGCTTGGCCTGGCAACGCGAGAGCATTCCCAGCAGGCGGCCCCGGTCGCGGCTCATGGCGCCGTCGATGGCGGCACGCTGTTGGCGCAGGCGGGGCGATGGATTTTTATCGATAGCGTTCATCAATCGGTTCGTTCAAAACTTTGAAAGCGACCAGTCATCGAGACTGATTTACTGTGAAGGCCAACGATTCCACAAGGAGGAACCCCATGGCGAAGACCAAGAGCACGACCAAGGCCAAGACCGGCAAGCAGAAGCTTGCAGCGGCGGCACCGTCGGCACCGAACATCGATATCGGGATCACCCAGGGCGACCGCAAGAAGATCGCCGACGGCCTGTCGCGCTTCCAGGCCGATGCGTTCACGCTCTACCTGAAGACCCACAACTTCCACTGGAATGTGACCGGGTCGATGTTCAACTCGCTGCACACCATGTTCGAGACGCAGTACACCGAGCAGTGGGCGGCACTGGACGACGTGGCCGAGCGCATCCGCGCGCTGGGCTTCAATGCCCCGGGCTCCTACCGGGAATTTGCTGCGCTGACCTCGATCGCCGAGGAACCGGGCCTGACCGACAGTGCGGACTGGCGTGAAATGGTACGCCAGTTGGTGGTCGCCAACGAAGCGGTCTGCCGTACGGCACGTGAAGTGCTGGACGTGGCGGCCAAGGGTGACGATGCCCCGACCGAGGATCTGATGACCCAGCGCCTGCAGACCCACGAGAAGTACGCCTGGATGCTGCGCTCGCTCCTCCAGTAAGGGTTTGGGGGGCTCGGCAGGGCTGCGCCCTGCACCCGCGGTAGTGCCGGCCGCTGGCCGGCAACAGCAACAGCAAAAGCTGGCTTCCTGTGGGTAGGCGGGGTGGGTCCGGTGGCAGGGGACGCCGTAAACCCGTCCATGGGGGCTTGGCCGCGGCATCCATGCCGCGGACTGATCTGGCTCCCCGTGGGCGGACGCCAAGAAGCGATACTTTGATCGCACTGGGA
>NZ_JAOEDV010000052.1:0-31563 GCF_029837545.1 Stenotrophomonas sp. GD04024
CCCGCCATCCCACCGACAGCCCGCTTTTGACGTTGACGTTGACGTTGCCTCTGCGGGTGCAGGGCGCAGCCCTGCCGATCAACCCACCGACTGCAGCGGCACCTTCGCCAGAATCCTCGCCCACGGAAACAACGGCCCCGGATCACGCTTGCGCGCCACCCGCAGCGTTGGATCGTCGCTGGCCACTACCTGCTCCAGATCCAGCTGGTCGTGCCCGGCAATTCGCCGCAGCGACGGGTAGTGCGCCGCCAGCGCCAGCAGCAACTGTTCCAGTGCCACCAGCTGCGCCTCGGTGTACGGCTCGTCCATCGCTTGGTGGCGGCTGTCGAACCAGTGCGGGTAACGCCCGGTATTGACCAGCTCGATGCCCAGCGTATGTGCGTTCATGCCGCGCACGTGGTGGGCCACCCGTTCCGGTGCCACGTACTGCACCACGCGACCGTCACGGTCGATGTAGAAGTGGCCGCTGTTGCCAGCGCCACTGTCGTACAGCACGCGCTCGCCGTACTCGCGGGCCATCGCCAGGTCGGGCAGCTCGGTGCAGTGGATCACCACCATCTCCAGCGCGGCCGGGTCGCGCAGCGGCAGGCGGTCGTGGTAGGGCAGGGGCTGCAGCTGCAGGCCGGGCAGGAGCGGGTTGGGCATCCGGCGATGCTAGCATTGCGGCATGAACCTGCCTTCCCTTTCCTCATCGGCCCGCTCGCGCGGAGCGCGCGCATGAGCCGCGGCCACTGCATCCTGTCGCACGGTTTCGAGAGCGGCCCGGAAGCGATCAAGGTCACCGCGCTGGCCGAGGTGGCACAACGCCTGGGCTGGACCCATGAACGCCCGGACTACACCGACCTGGACGCGATGAGCGAGGTCAGCCGGGTGGGCGACGTGCCGACCCGCCTGCGCCGCCTGGTCGAGCGCACCGCCCTCGCTGCCGGGCAAGGGCCGGTGGTGCTGGCCGGCTCCAGCCTCGGTGCCTACATTTCCGCCATCGCCTCGCTGCAGGTGCCGGTGGCCGGCCTGTTCCTGATGGTGCCACCGACCACCATGGGCCCGATGCCGGCTCTGGATGCCGCCGCGGTACCGACCACGGTGGTGCAGGCCTGGCACGACGAGGTGGTGCCGGCCGCCGGGGTCATTGCCTGGGCACAGGCGCGATCGGCGCAGCTGTTGCTGGTCGATGATGGGCACCGCCTTGAGCACCATGTGGAGGTCTCCGCGCAGGCCTTCGAGCGCCTGCTGCGCCAGCTGTGAAGCCCGGGCGCACGGCGCGCCCGCCCGCATTGACTACAATGGCAGCCCCGCCGCCCCCGGCGCGGGCCTGCCGGCCGTGCCTACGGCCCTCCTTTCCGACTGGCCCGGCCCCTGTGCCGCGCCCGACCACCTGCGAACCGATCCCGTGAAATTCTTCGTCTCCTGCGCCAAGGGCCTGGAATACCTGCTTGCCGATGAACTGTCGGCCCTGGGCCTTGCCAAGGCCACCGCCACCATTGCCGGCGTCAACGCCGACGGCGAACTGGAGCAGGCGCTGCGGATCGTCATGTGGTCGCGCCTGGCCAGCCGCGTGCTGTGGCCGATCGACGAGTTCGAGTGCCCGGACGAGCAGGCCCTGTACGACGGCGTGCGTGCGCTGCCGTGGCATGAGCACATCAAGCCGGAAATGACCCTGGCGGTGGACGCGCACGTGTCCGGCGACAAGATCACCCACGCCCGCTTCGCCGCGCAGCGGATCAAGGACGCCATCGTCGACCGCATGCGTGACGAAGGCCTGGAACGCCCTTCGGTCAACACCGACCTGCCCGACGTGCGCGTGAACCTGTCGCTGCGCAAGGGCCGTGCCTCGCTGTCGATCGACCTGGGCGGCGGCCCGCTGCACCGCCGTGGCTGGCGCGGTGCAGCCCACGAGGCGCCGCTGAAGGAAAACCTGGCCGCCGCGCTGCTGTTGCGCGCGCAGTGGCCGCGCCTGCACGCCGCTGGTGGTGGCCTGCTGGACCCGATGTGCGGTAGCGGCACGCTGCTGATCGAAGGCGCGCTGATGGCCGCCGACGTTGCCCCCGGCCTGATGCGCCACGGCAGCCTGCCGCCGAGCCGCTGGCTGGGCTTCGACAAGGCCGCCTGGAAGGCCATCCAGAGCGAGGCACGTGACCGCGAAGCGGCCGGCCTGGCAGCGTTGAAACCGGTCATCCACGGCAGCGACATCTACCCGACCGCGATCCAGGCGGCGCGCGAGAACGCCGAAGTAGCGGGCGTCGCCCATGCGATCCGCTTCACCCGCGCCGACGTGGCCGACCTGGCCGCGCCGGAGCAGGAGATCGGCGCGGTGGTCTGCAACCCGCCGTACGACGAGCGCCTGGCGGCCGATCCGGCGCTGTACCGCGCGCTGGGCAATGCCCTGCAGAAGGCGGTGCCGCAGTGGCGCGCCAGCCTGCTGTGCGGCAACGACGAACTGGCCTTCGCCACCGGCCTGCGCGCCGGCAAGAAGTACCAGATGTTCAACGGTGCGCTGGAATGCGCGCTGATCGTCTGCGACCCGATCGCCGTGCCGGGCCGCGACCCGGCGCAGCCGCGCGAGCTGAGCGAAGGTGCGCAGATGGTGGCCAATCGCCTGCGCAAGAACCTGAAGAAGTTCAAGAGCTGGCGCGCCCGCGAGGACATCACCTGCTTCCGCGCCTACGATGCCGACCTGCCGGAGTACGCGGCCGCCATCGACGTCTACGAGGAAGACGGTGGCCAGCGCCGCACCTTCCTGCATGTGCAGGAATACGCCGCGCCGGCGGCGATTCCGGAGAACGACGTGCGCCGTCGCCGCAACGAGTTGCTGGCGGCCGCGCGTGAAGTATTCGGCGTGCCGCCGGAACAGGTGTCGATGAAGTCGCGCGAGCGCGGCAAGGGCGGCAGCAAGTACGGCCGCTTCGAACAGCGCGACGAGTTCATCGTGGTGCGTGAGAACAACGCGCTGCTGCAGGTGAACCTGTTCGATTACCTGGATACCGGCCTGTTCCTCGACCATCGCCCGCTGCGCCGGATGATGGCCGAGCAGGTGCGCGGCAAGCGCTTCCTCAACCTGTTCTGCTACACCGGCGTGGCCAGCGTGCAGGCGGCTGTGGCCGGTGCCGCCAGCACCACCAGCGTCGACCTGTCGGCCACCTACCTGCAGTGGTGCTACGACAACCTGGCGTTGAACGGGCAGGGCGGCAACCAGCATCTGCTGGTGCAGGCCGACGCCATGGCGTGGCTGGAAGGCGACCGCGGCCAGTACGACGTGATCTTCTGTGACCCGCCGACCTTCTCCAACTCCGCGCGCGCCGACGACTTCGACGTGCAGCGTGAACAGCTGAAGCTGCTGCGCGCCGCAGTGGCACGACTGGCGCCGGGCGGCGTGCTGTACTTCTCCAACAACTTCCGCCGCTTCAAGCTGGAAGAGAACGCCATCGCCGAGTTCGCCCAGTGCCGCGAGATCACCGCGCGCACCATCGGCCCGGATTTCGAGCGCAACGCGCGCATCCACCGCGCGTGGGAATTGAAGCGGTTGGGGTAAGCCCGGTAGTGCCGGCCGCTGGCCGGCAACGGTGACAGATCCGCAGAGGGATCATGGGATGCCGGCCAGCGGCCGGCACTACCCCCTGTCTGGCCGGTAGATCCACGCCACGCGTGGATGGTGGCTACAGCACCGCCACCAGCAGCCCGGCTGCGGGCAGCGCGATCGCCAGCGCGGCGATCCACTTCGGCCGGTACGGGTACAACCCGAACGACAACACCGCGCCGCCCAGCGTCATCGTGCCCAGCCACAGCACCGGGCCCATCGCCCAGCCATGGTCGGCCACGCACAGCGCGAATGCCACCGCCAGCAGGGCCCAGCCCAGCACCCGCCATTGCGTGCGCCGTGCCGGCGAGGCAGCCGCCTTGCCATGCAGGTCGTGCTGGTGCTTCTCCATCGCCAGCGACAGCGCCGTGAACGCGGAGAACGACAGGGCCAACGTCAACAGCATCATGCGCTGGCCTCCGCTTCGGCAGGTTCCGCAGCATCAACCGGAGCGTTGGCCGCCGCCGCCGCACGCTTCTTCTTCTCGGCCGCAGACAGCGGCGGCGTCCAGCGCTGCATGCGCCAGCCGCACAATGCCAGCATCGCGCCGAACGCGATCATCGACAGGTCGACTCCAGCCAGCACCCAGTCACCATTGCGCAGGGTCACGCCCAGATGCGCATGCGTGGTCAGCGCGTTGACCACCGGTACCAGCGCGAACGCGGCGGCGCCCAGGTACAGTTGCCAGGCCCACATCATCCGCTTCGGCCAGATGAAGGCGGCCAGCAGTGCCGTGCCCCAGGCGTAGAAGAACACGTTGGCCTCGGCGCTGGAGCGTTCGGCGATGTCCAGCGGCAGCAGGCGGTTGCCCCAGAAGTAGGCGGCGAACGCGATCGGCAGGCCGGCCACGGTACCGATGTTCAGTGCGTCGACCAGGCGCAGGCCGAAGCCGGTGCGGCCACTCTTGGCGTGCTTGGGCCGTTCCTTCACCGCCCACAGCACCACGCCGCTGGCCACCATCAGGCAGCCGACCAGGCCGGACAGGAAGAACAGTGCGCGCAGGCCCCAGTCGGCGAAGCGGGCCAGGTGCAGGCCATACAGCACGCCACGGGTGGCGGTGGCACCACCGGAGGGCGGCGTCTCTTCCAGCAGCGTGCCGTTGATCATGTCGTAGCGCAGCGCCGGGGTGTCGGTGGACAGGCGCTTGCCGTCACGCTGGCGGATGTCGATCACTGCATTGGCCGCGCCCGGGTTGGATACGGTGAAGCCGGCCACTTCCACGCCATGCCAGTGCCCACGCGCGCTGTCCAGCAGCTGCGCGATCGGCAGCGGCGTGGCGCGGCCTTCGGCCGGCGCGGTCACCTCCGGCATGCCGCCGAAGGCTTCGCTGAAGAATTTGTCCTCGTCCTGCGGGTAAGCCACCTTCACGCCCCACGGCAGGTACATGATCATCAGGGTGACGATGCCGGTGTAGGTGATCATCGCGTGGTAGGGCAGCGCCATCACCGCGCTGACGTTGTGGAAATCGAGCCAGGAACGCAGACCCTTGTCCTTGCGGAAGGTGAAGAAGTCCTTGAAGATTTTCTTGTGGGTGATGACGCCGGTGATGATCGCCACCAGCATGAACATCGCGCAGAAGCCGACCAGATAGCGCGCCCACAACACCGGGATGTAGTGCAGGTCGAAATGCAGGCGGTAGAAGAAATCACCGCCTCGGGTCTCGCGGGCCTTCAGCGCCTGCCCGGTGTTCGGGTCCAGTGTTGCGTCGCCGAAGCCACCGCGACGGCCACGGCTGGGATCGGCCAGCTCCGGCGGCAGCCGCCAGAACATCTGCATGGCCGGGTTGCGCGGCTGCGGCAGGGTGACGAACCAGTTCTCGGCCTGGCTGGCGTTGGCCTGCAGGTAGTCCACCGCGCGCTGCGCGGCCACGTCGATGCTGACCTTGTTGGCCGGCAGCTCCGGGCGCATCCAGCGGCTGATTTCCTCGCGGTAGTAACTGGCGGTGCCGGCCATGAAGATCAGCAGCAGCAGCCAGCCGACCAGCAGGCCGGTCCAGGTGTGCAGCCAGGCCATCGACTGGCGGAATCCGTTCTTCATGCCCAGGCCCCCAGCAGGCGCGCGACGGCGGCCATCAGCAGGGTGGGGACCAGGATGCCGGCCCAGGCGCGCAGCGCAGTGCGGGTGGCGAACGCCCACAACGCGGCGCAGGCGGCCACCAGGATTGCCAGCAGCATGCCGGTCAGCACGGTCTGGCCGCGCGCGCCGGGCAGCGCCAGCGCGCAGAACACGCTGGTCACCGAGGCCAGCGCGTAGCCGCCGAAGATCGCGGCCAGCGAGCGTGACAGCACGCCCCAGCGCGGGTTGGAGAAGAAGGTGCGGGGGCTGGCGGTTGCGGGCGAGCGGTCCACGGCATTCCTGCTGGTTTCAGTGAAAAGGGACCGGCGCACCGCAGCGCGCCGGGGTTGGCCATCCCTGGCCGGGCACCAGTCGCAGAACCGGCGCCATCCATCGTCAGAGCTTCCAGCGCAGCGTCATCGTCACGTTGCGTGGTTCGCCCCAGTACACGCCGCTGTAGAAACCGACGTTGTTGAAGTACTTCTTGTCCAGCAGGTTGTTGATGTTCAGCTGCGCGCTGAAGTTCTCGTTGAAGCGGTAGCCGCCGGCCAGGTTCAGCAGGTAGAACGCGTCCTGGGTGATGTTGGCCTTGCTGCCATCCGCCTTGGTGCTGGTGTTCCAGATGCGGCTCTGCCAGGTGGCGCCGCCACCCAGCCAGAAGCGGCCATCGATGCCGCCGGGGCGCCAGCTGGTGTTGAGGCGGAAGGTGTCCTGCGGGGCTGTGGTCCGCTGCAGCACGCCGTCCTTGTTGCGGATGACGGTATGGGCGAAGCCCGCCGAGACGTTCCATTGCTCGCCGATGCTGCCCTGGGTCTCGATTTCCCACCCCTTCACCTTGTTGCCCTTGCCGGTGGATCGGTAGGCCTGGCTGCCATCGGGCAGCGAGTTCACCGGCACTGAATCATCGATCTCGGCCACGTTGTCCTGCTTGCCTTCGAACACCGCCGCCGAAGCGTTCAGCAGGCCGCCGAAGAACTCGGCCTTGACGCCCGCTTCGTACATGTCGCCGACCACCGGCTCCAGGTAGTTGCCGTTGCGGTCGCGCGATTTCTGCGGCTTGAAGATGTCGGTGTAGCTGACATAGCCGCTGAAGGTCGAGTTGAAGTCGTACACCAGGCCGGCATACGGGGTGAGCATGTCGTCGGGCCTGTAGCCGCTGCGCTTGGTGCTGTTGCGGTTGCCGGCGGCATCATAGCCGTAGGCCCAGCTACGGGTTTCCCAGCTGCCATAGCGGGCGCCCACCACGGCCAGCAACGGATCGGCAAGGCGAAGTCGGGCGGCAACATAGGCGGCGCGCTGGCGCAGTTCGTCCTGTGACGACAGGCGACCAGAGCGGGTCACCGGCAGTACCGGCACCTCGCCGGTCCAGTGACGCCAGTCGGGCACCTGCGCGTAGCCCGGTGCGCTGGAATCGAACGACATGGCCTCGGACTCACCCTTGCGCACCGACTGGCCCAGGCCGAACACGAGTTCATGCTCGCGCCCGAACAGCTGGAACGGCCCGCCCACGTTGACGTCGAACACGTCCATCGTGCTGTGTTCGTTGAAGTGTGAAATGTAGGCGGTCACGCCGGTACCGTCGGCGCGCGGGTAGCCGGCCGCGCCGTACCAGACGCTGCCATCGGTATCGCGCACGGCGTGGCTGACGTTGCCCTTCACCGACCAGCCGTTGCCCAGTTGCTGTTCCAGTCGCGCGAAGCTGGTTTTCTCCACGATCGGCCACGCACTCCAGGACGCGGAAAGATTGGTCGAGCGCGGCAGGTTGGCCGGTGCGCCGTCGGCGCCCCAGTACGGCACCACGCCCCAGGTCACGCCGGTGGTGTGCGGCGACTGGTACTCGTAGCCCACTTCGAACAGCGTGCTGTCGCTCAGGTCGGCCTGCACGATGCCGTAGAACACGTCCTTGTCGAGCCGGTAGACATCGCGGAACGAGTTGCTCTGCTGCTTGGCGGCCACGATGCGTGCGCGGATGCGGCCGTCCCACGCGACGGGGCCGCCGAGGTCGGCCTCCAGGCGACGGTTGCCCCAGCGGCCGAGGGTCAGGTTGGCACCCATCTGGAAAGTGTCGGTCGGCCGCTTGCGGATCATGCTGATGGTGCCGGACGGATCACCCGCGCCGGTGGTCAGGCCGGTGGCGCCGCGGATCACTTCGATGCGCTCGTAGATCACGTTGTCGGTGTTGGTCTTGATCGAGCCACCGAAGGTGTTGAGCATGCCGTCGATCTGGAAGTTGTCGATGGTGTAGCCGCGCGAGACATAGTTGATGCGCTCGCTGTCGGTGACCGACACGCTGACGCCCGTCACCTGGCCCATCACGTCCGACAGGGAGAACAGGCCCATGTCATCCAGGCGCTGGCGG
Source organism: Stenotrophomonas sp. GD04024 (assembly GCF_029837545.1). Classification (NCBI taxonomy): domain Bacteria; kingdom Pseudomonadati; phylum Pseudomonadota; class Gammaproteobacteria; order Lysobacterales; family Lysobacteraceae; genus Stenotrophomonas; species Stenotrophomonas sp. GD04024. The sequence continues at coordinate 7,989 of NZ_JAOEDV010000052.1, forward strand.
GTAACCACCGTTACCGACTGCGGCGTCTCGCGTAGTGACAGGTCGAGCTTGGTCGCAGTGCGCGCGCCTTTCACCGTATAGCTGCCGGGCATCTCGCCATCGGCAGTCACCTTCACCGTATCCAGCGTGCGCGCGGAAGGATCGGCAGTGCCGTCGGCGTGGGCCAGCGGGGCGATCATCAATGCAGTCACGGCCAGGGCCAACACGGTGGGACGGGGGGAGTTCAGCGGCATTGCCATCGGTGCGATTCCATGCAGGATGAATCAGGCGATGGAATGCGCAGGTACAGTCGCCATGCGCTCCGCGCACGTCGCCCAGCGAGCCCCATCGACGGTGCGCCACCCGCGCAGTGCGGGCGACCCGGTAGTCGGGGGATGTACACGGGCGAAGGGGCGGGTGGGTACGTGCGTCCGTGCCCCGCTTGGCTAAGCGTACAACCGATTAGCAAATGATAGGCATTCGCATTTCGTTAATCAAGCGTGACGACTGCTGGCGGTGCATCGAGGCGCGCGTTCAGAACCGGAAGATCACTGTCGCGGCATGCAGCAGCAGGCCAATCAGCCCGCCCACCAGGGTGCCGTTGAAGCGGATGAACTGCAGGTCGCGGCCCACGCTCAGTTCCAGCTGCTCGACCAGATGCCGCTCGTCCCAGCCCTTCACGGTCTGCGCGATATGCGTGGTCACGCCCTCGCGCAGGCGCCCGGTCAGCCGCTGCGCGCCTTCCAGCAGGTGCTGGTTCAGTGCCTCGCGCAGGGCAGGGTCGGCCTGCAGGCTGCTGCCCAGCGAGGCCAGGCTGCGCTGCAGGTGGCCGACCAGTGCGGAGTCGTCGCGCTGCAGGTCGGCACGCAGGCTGGCATGGATGCGCGCCCACAGCCCCTGCACGTACTCCTGCAGGGCAGGGTGGTCTATCATTTCCTGCTTGAGCTGTTCGATGCGCTCGGCCAGCGCCGGATCCTCGCGCAGGCGCTGCACGTAGGCCTGCAGCCAGCGCTCGTAGTCCTGGCGCAGCGGATGCTCCGGCTCGGCCAGCACCTGCTGCAGTTCTTCCAGCACCGCACGCGCCAGGCGCTCGGCCAGGCTGTCGCCGATCTCGTCGATCGGCTTGACCCAGTTCACCGTGCTCGACAGCGTCGGCCATTCGCGCTGGATGTAGCGCACGATCAGCTGCGAGGCGCGCTCCTTCACTTCCGACTGCTCCAGCCAGCGCCCCAGCCGCTGCAGGCCCTCGTCCAGCACGCGCTGGTGGCGGCCATCGGCGGTCAGCAGGGCCAGCAGCTCGCCGGCGGTGGCGGCGGCATTCCACTGCCGCAGCTGCTGCACCACGAAACCGTGCAGCTGCCGGCGCACGGCGGTCTCGTCGAAGAAATCCAGTGCCTGCAACGCCCAGCCGCGCGCCATGTCGGCCAGCATCCGCGAACGCGCCGGATCGGCCAGCCAGCTGCCCAGGCGGCTGGCCGGATCGAACACCTGCAGCTTGGCCAACAGCACGCCCGGTTCCAGGAACTGGTCGCGCACGAACAGCGCCAGGCTGTCACCGATGCGTTCCTTGCTGCGCGGGATGATCGCGGTGTGCGGAATGGGCAGTCCCATCGGCCGCCGGAACAGCGCGACGACGGCGAACCAGTCGGCCAGCGCACCCACGGCGGCGGCCTCGCAGAAGGCCGAGACCCAGGCCCAGATGCCACGTTCGCCCTGCCAGTGGCTGACCGCGAATCCGGCCAGCATCAACAGCAGCAGGCCCAGTGCGAGGGCTTTCAGGCGCCGCAGCTGTGCGCGGCGCGGATCGTTGGCAGGCGTCATGCCCGAAGTCTATCCGGCCCTGCATGAGCATCGGGTAGTGCCGGCCGCTGGCCGGCATCCGCAACGCGCCCGGAACGTTCATGGGGTTGCCGGCCAGCGGCCGGCACTACCCGCTGGTTCAGAGCGCTTCGAGTTGCCTGCGCAGCGCGGCCAGCTGCGCGCGCAGGGTGTCGTTCTCGCGGGTCAACGCGACGACGCGGCGACGCAGCGCCGGTGCGTCCTCGCCCAGCTGCTCCAGGGCCGACAGCACGTCGGCGTCGCGGCTGGCGATCGCGTCCTCATCCGGCTCCTCGAAGTCCATCTCGGCCGCGTCCGGCTTCGGGGCACGCGGCTTGCGCTTGGACTCGCGCACGCGCTTGGCGGCCTGCTTCAGTTCATCCTTGCCACCGGCGGCGGCGGCGCGCTGCTCTTCCTCGGGCAGGTCGGCCACGGCTGCGGCGGCGCTGATCGAGATCACGCCGGCCTTCACCGCTTCCACCACTTCGGCCGCGGCCTGGGCGTGGATGCGCTCGATCATGCCGACCTGGCTGGTGCTCAGCTTGGCTTCGCGGGCCAGCTCGGCGCGGCTGATCTTCGGCGCCGGTTCCCACGGCGGGCTGTCTTCGCCAGCGTCCTCGACAATCTCGGCGGTGCCGTCGCTCTCGCGCTGCAGCTGCGCCTGCTCGACCTGCTTGCGGGCAGCCAGGATGTCGCGCTTGCGCAGCGCCAGCACGCCGCGCTGGAAGTCCGAAACGCTGCGGCGGCCCAGGTGCTGCTCGATCATCCACAGGTGCACGTCTTCCATGCTCTGGAAGCGGGTGTTCTGCACGGTGTTGAACGGCAGGCCGTGCTTCTGGCAGATGCCGAAGCGGTTGTGTCCGTCGACCAGCACATCGCCCCACAGCACCAGCGCATCGCGGCAGCCTTCGGCCAGGATGCTGCGCTCCAGCGCGTCATGTTCGTCCGCAGTCAGCGGGTCGATGTAGGCCTTGAGTTCTTCTTTGACGACGATATCCATGGGCACGGCAGCGAGCAGGAGCGGAACCGCCCATTGTACCTGCTCGCCACCGCCGGTCCGGACTCAGGCAGTGGCCCGGATCATCTCGCCGAGGATGCCGGTGATCTGGTCGATCTGCGGCTTGTCCACGATCAATGGCGGCGACAACGCGATGATGTCGCCGGTACAGCGCACCAGCAGCCGGCCGTCGTGGAAGCAGCGGCGGAACACCTCGTAGCCGCGGCTGCCGGGGGTGTCGCGGCGTGGCGCCAGCTCCACCGCACCGACCAGCCCGAAGTTGCGGATATCGATCACGTTGGGCAGCCCCTGCAGGGCGTGCAACCGCTCCTGCCAGTATTCACCCAGCTCGATGGCGCGCTCGAACAGGCGCTCCTCGGCATAGACCTCCAGCGTGGCCAGCGCCGCTGCGCAGGCCAGCGGATGGCCCGAATAGGTGTAGCCGTGGAACAGCTCGATCGCCTGCGGGGGCGCCTGCATCAACGCGGCATGCACCGCATCGCTGGCCAGCACGCCGCCCAGCGGCACCGCACCGTTGCTGACCGCCTTGGCGAAGGTCAGCAGGTCCGGGGTGACCCCGAAACGCTGCGCGGCAAAGGGCATGCCGACCCGGCCGAAGCCGGTGATCACTTCGTCGAACACCAGCAGGATGCCGTGGTGGTCGCACAGCTCGCGCAGCCGCTGCAGGTAACCCGGTGCGGGCAGGATCACCCCGGCCGAACCGGCGATGGGTTCAACGAACACCGCGGCAATGGTCGAGGCATCGTGCAGCGCGATCAGCCGCTCCAGGTCATCGGCCAGCTCCGCGCCCTGGCGTGGCAGGCCCTTGCTGAACGCATTGCGCTGCAGGTCCAGGGTATGCCGCAGATAGTCCACGCCGCCCAGCTGCAGGCCGAATGCCCTGCGGTTGTTGGGCAGGCCGCCCAGTGCCATGCCGCCGAAACCGACCCCGTGGTAGGCCTTCTCGCGGCTGATGAAGCGGGTGCGCTGGCCTTCGCCGCGCTGGCGGTGGTAGGCCAGTGCGATCTTCATTGCGGTATCCACCGCCTCGGAGCCGGAGCTGGTGAAGAACACATGGTTGAGCGCGGCCGGCGCCAGTGCGGCCAGCCGCTGCGCCAGTGCGAAGGCCGGCGGCGAGCCCATCTGGAAGGCCGGTGAATAGTCGAGCGTGCGGGCCTGCTCGACGATGGCCTCGACGATGCGTGGCCGCGCGTGGCCGGCGTTGCAGCACCACAGGCCGGCGGTACCGTCGAGGATCGGGCGGCCATCGACATCTTCGTAGTGCATGCCCTCGGCGCGTACCAGTACACGCGGCGCCGCCTTGTACTGGCGATTGGCGGTGAATGGCATCCAGTACGCGTCCAGGGACTCGGGGCGCTGGGTGGCCAGGTCGTGCAGGTCGCTTTCGGGACGCTTCATGCCAGCTCCATCGGGTGCGATGCGACGAATGTAGCGCAGCTGCGTCACGGCGAAGTCGCGGCGGCCCCGGTATAAGCAAGGCTGGTTGATTGCAGGAGTGTCCCATGGCCGATTTCCCCGACCGCAGCCACTGGCAGGCGCTGGCACTCCAGCTGTCGATACCCGGCCAGGCCTTCATCGACGGCCGCCAGGTCGACGCTGCCAGCGGCGCCCGCTTCGACTGCATCAGCCCGATCGACGGTCGGGTGCTGGGTGCGGTCGCCGACTGCGACACGCAGGACGTGGAGCGTGCCGTGCTGGCGGCCCGCCGCTCCTTCGATGCGGGCCACTGGTCGCAGGCCAGCCCGGCGCATCGCAAGCGCGTGCTGCTGGCGCTGGCCGCGCTGGTGGAAACGCACGCCGACGAGCTGGCCCTGCTGGAAACCCTGGACATGGGCAAGCCGGTGCGCGACGCGCGGCGCATCGACCTGCCCGGCGTGGTGCGCTGCCTGAGCTGGACCGCCGAAGCGGTGGACAAGCTGTACGGGGAGATCGCGCCCACCGGCCCGCGCGAACTGGGGCTGGTCACCCGCGAGGCCGCCGGCGTGGTGGCGGCGATCGTGCCGTGGAACTTCCCGCTGCTGATGGCCTGCTGGAAGATCGCGCCGGCGCTGGCGATGGGCAACTCGGTGGTGCTCAAGCCTTCCGAGCGGTCGCCATTGAGTGCGCTGCGGCTGGCGGCGCTGGCCGCCGAGGCGGGCCTGCCGGACGGGGTTCTGAACGTATTGCCCGGCCATGGAGCGCGCGTCGGCGAACCGCTGGCCCTGCACATGGACGTGGACGTGCTGGCCTTCACCGGCTCCACCGCCACAGGCGCGAAGCTGCTGGAATACTCTGGCCGATCCAACCTCAAGCGGGTCTGGCTGGAATGCGGCGGCAAGAGCCCGCACGTGGTGTTCGCCGACGCCCCGGACCTCGATGCGGCGGCCAAGGGCGTGGCGCAGGGCATCTTCTTCAACCAGGGGGAAGTCTGCACCGCCGGTTCGCGGCTGCTGGTGCAACGCTCGATCCGCGAGGATTTCGTCCACCAGGTGGTTGCCTATGGCCAGCACATGCAGCCGCGCCACCCGCTGGAAGCCGACGCACCGATGGGCGCGCTGGTCGATGCCGCGCATCTGGACAAGGTGATGGGCGATATCGCGCGTGCCGAAGGCGAGGGCGCCCGATTGCTGCTGGGCGGTCATCGCGCCGAGGTGGAAGCGGGCGGCTGCTATGTGCAGCCCACCGTGTTCGACCAGGTACGGCCCGAGCAGGCCCTGGCGCGCGAGGAAGTGTTCGGGCCGGTCCTGGCCGTGCTGGGTTTCGATGACGAAGCCGAAGCCGTCCGCCTGGCCAACGACAGCCGCTATGGATTGGCTGCCGGCCTGTGGACACGTGATCTTGGTCGCGCGCATCGCGTTGCACGCCAGCTGCGCGCCGGCAGCGTGTGGGTGAACGGCTGGGATGGCGGCGACATGACCGCCCCCTTCGGTGGCTACAAGCAGTCGGGCAATGGCCGCGACAAATCATTGCACGCGTTCGACAAGTACAGCGAGATCAAGGCCACCTGGATCCAGTTGTAGCGTCACAGTTGCCCGCGCTTCTGTAGAGTCGAGCCACGCTCGACTGCTCTCCGCGAGATGCAGAAGGGCAAAAGCCGTCGAGCAAGCTCGACGCTACGGAAGCGCCGCGTTTGAGTAGAGTCGAGCTTGCTCGACTGCCGTTCGCGGAATGCAGATTACCGGCAGCGTGCACTCACCTGCAGGACCGCAGCACGCAGCAGGTCGCGATCGGCCTCTTCAACCGCATTCTGGAAATAGTCCATATCCTGCCTCCCCAGCTCGCAAGGGTCGACGATGTAGCCCGGCGGCCACAGCCCCAGCAGCTGCGCCACGCCGTGCACGATCTGCTCCGGGGTCATCTGCCGGCGGATGCGGAAATGGTTGCGGCGCGGTGCGAACGCAGCATGCACCTCGCGGCGACCGATCAGGCGTGGCGCCACCCCCGCCGCGCTGATGCCATCGCCACCGTCGACGCTGCCTGCAGGCAGGCCCAGGATCAGCGGCGCCTCAGCCGCCGGTGCCCCCTCGGTGGGCAGGGCGGTCTCTGCCTGCGCGATCGGGGTTGGGTGGGGCTTCACCGATGCAGCCCGGCGTGTCATCGGTACGGAGGGCAACGCCGGAAGTGACGGCGCCGGCGCCGGCAGCTCCGGCGGCAGCCAGCGCAACGAGATCCGTGCACCATCGTCAGCGCGCAGCACGATCCGGCCACTGCCCCACAACCACAGCGCCATCAGGCCATGCACCAGCAGTACCACCAGCCACGCCGCCATGCGCGGCAGCTTCGGCGAATCGGACCACGACAACGCAACTGCAGCCATCGGCAAGGCATCCATGCAGGGACCGGTGGCGCAGCCTAGCGGGCGGCCGGAAAAATTTCGTTGGCATCGGTGTCGGCTGAAACCATCGTCCCGTGCGGCCACCAGCCCGTGGCAGAATCGGGCGATCCACCGTTACCCGTGTTGCCGATGTCGACGACCCGCGCTGCCGCACCGCCCGTGAATTCCCCCCGCCGTGTCCTGCTGGCCAGCCTGATCGGCACCACCATTGAGTTCTTCGACTTCTACATCTACGCCACGGCCGCGGTGCTGGTGTTCCCGCACCTGTTCTTCCCGGACAGCAGCGAACAGGCGGCACTGCTGCAGTCGTTGGCGACCTTCGCGGTGGCGTTCATCGCCCGGCCGGTGGGCTCGGCGGTGTTCGGCCACTTCGGTGATCGCATCGGCCGCAAGGCCACCCTGGTGGCCGCACTGCTGACCATGGGCCTGTCCACGGTACTGATCGGCCTGCTGCCGACCCATGCGCAGATCGGGCTGTGGGCACCGGCGCTGCTGGCGCTGTGCCGATTCGGCCAGGGACTGGGGCTGGGCGGCGAGTGGGGTGGGGCGGTGCTGCTGGCCACCGAGAACGCACCACCGGGCAAGCGCGCCTGGTACGGCATGTTCCCGCAGCTGGGCGCCCCGCTGGGCTTCCTGCTGTCGGCCGGCATCTTCCTGGCGCTGGGCCGCTGCCTGAGCCAGGACGACTTCCTGCAATGGGGCTGGCGCATTCCCTTCGTGGCCAGCGCGCTGCTGGTCGGGCTGGGCCTGTGGGTGCGACTGAACATCCACGAGACCCCCGACTTCAAGAAGGCGCTGGAACGCAAGGCGCCGGTGCGGCTGCCGATGCTGACGGTGCTGCGAGACCATCCGGTGCCGATGCTGCTGGGCACGTTGGGGGCGTTCGCAACCTTCGTGCTGTTCTACCTGATGACGGTGTTCAGCCTCGGCCATGGAACCGCGGTGCTGGGCTACAGCCGCGAACAGTTCCTGCTGATGCAGATGGCCGGCATGTTGTTCTTCGCACTGGGCATCCCGCTGTCGGCACGCTATGGCGACCGCTGGGGCACGCGCCGCACGATGATCGTGGCCAGCGTGCTGATCGTCGGATTCGGCGTGCTGTTCGCACCGCTGTTCCAGCCGCACAGCCCGTGGCTGGTTACCGGCTTCCTGTGCCTGGGCCTGTTCCTGATGGGCCTGACCTACGGGCCGTGCGGCACCTTCCTGGCCGAGATCTACCCGGTGGAGGTGCGCTATACCGGGGCGTCGCTGTCCTTCAACCTGGCCGGCATCCTCGGCGCGGCCCCGGCACCGTACCTGGCCACGTGGTTGGCCGAACACTTCGGCCTGGTCGCGGTGGGTTACTACCTGTGCCTGACTGCGGTGGCCACCCTGTGCGCGCTGGTAGCACTGCACCGGCGCGCACTGCGGCTCAACCAAAGAAGCGCTTGAGCGTGCGCCCCAGCCAGCCGCCGCCCTGGTGCTCGCGGGCGAACTGGTTCAGGTGCGCCTTGACCTGCTCGGCGTAGGCCTGGTCATCGCCACGGATGTGGTTGAACAGCCAGCGCGACAGCATGGTGCGCAGCTCGTCGCTGATGTCCTCGCCGGCCTGGAAGCGCAGCCGGTACTCGGCCACGCGCTTGATGAAGACCTCATGCACACGCTTGTGCGCGGCACAGAACGGATAACCCGCCTCCTCCATCAGCTCTTCCTCGAACGCGAAGTGCGACATGGTGTAGTCGACCACTTCATCGATCACTTCGCCCACCGCCGCACGCTGCATGCTGGCCTGGGCCACGTGCAGGTGGTTGAGCATCTCGATGATGCGGCGATGTTGCTGATCGATCACATCGATGCCGATGTTCAGATCGTCCTGCCAGACCAGTAGTGCCATCCCCGGCTCCCCTTCATGCGTATGTCGGGGCCGACTGTAGAACCGCGGCGCGCGGGCGGCGTTGATCTGGATCAAGGCGTGCCGGTCAGGGCAGGGCGGGCTCGCGTGGGCGCAACGGACTGGCCATGGTGGTACAGCTGACCCGGTTGCGGCCGCCGGCCTTGGCCAGGTACAGCTGGCGGTCGGCCTCGGAGATCAGCCGGTGCAGCGCATCACGCTGCGGGCGCAGGCAGCACAGGCCGATGCTGACGGTCATGCGCAGGGTGGCCGAGCCGATGTCCACTTCCAGCGCGGCGATGCGCTGGCGCAGTTCCTCGAAGTACAGCAGCGCCTCGTCCTGTTCCATGTCCGGCACCAGCAGGCAGAACTCCTCGCCACCGAAGCGCGCGATCAGGTCCTGGCTGCGCGCGTGCGCGGCCACCGCGCCGGCTACCGCGCGCAGCGCATCGTCGCCGGCTTCGTGGCCGTAGGTGTCGTTGATGTGCTTGAAGTGGTCGATGTCGATCATCGCCACCGCCACGCATTGGCCGTGCAGCTGCAGCTGCGGCAGCTGGCGCTGGCTCTGCTCAAGGAAGCAGCGGCGGTTGGGCAGCCCGGTGAGGAAGTCGCGGGTGGCCAGGTCCTGCAGGGTGCCGATCAGTTCCAGCTGGTCCACGTTCTGCGAGACCCGGCAGAAGAATTCCTCGCGCGAGAAGGGCTTGCGCAGGAAGTCGTTGGCGCCGTTCTTCAGGAAGCGAGGGATCAGTGACGCATCGGTATTGCCGGAGATGCCGATCACCGCCACCTTGTCGCGCGAGCGCAGGGTGCGCAGGCGGCGGGTGAATTCCACGCCCTGCATGCCGGGCATCTCCTGGTCGACCACCGCCAGGCGGATCGCCGGATGCGCCTCGATCGCGGCCAGGCCTTCGTTGCCGTCGGCGGCCTCGTGCACCTCATGGCCGTACATGCGCAGCAGGGCGGCGGCATAGCCGCGCGCGGAGGGCGAATCGTCCACCACCAGCGCCGCGATGCGACGGTTGCGCTCCAGCCGCTGCACCAGCCAGACCAGGTAATCGATGCTGCCAGGGGTGTTCTTCAGCACGTAGTCGATGATCTGCTGCTGCAGCACGCGCTTGCGCAGGTCTTCGTCGTAGACGCTGCTGACCACCACGGTCGGCAGGCCACGCTTGAGGAAGAACTCGACCACCGCATCGCGGTCGCCGTCGGCCAGTACCAGCCCGGTCAGCACCAGGAACCAGCCGCCATCCTCGCTCAGCAGGCGGTCGGCCTCGGCCAGGGTAGAGGCGATCACCACCGGCAGTTCCAGGCGTTGCTCGATGGCCTCGCGCAGCATGCTGGTGAAGGCACGGGAGTTTTCGACCAGCAGGATCCGCTGTGGCAGCGGATCGGCCAGGTCGCCATCGACGGCGGCCTGCGGCAGGACGGGCATGATGCGGTGGCTCACGAGGGAGGGCTCGGCACGGATAGCGGCAGTTTCGGGTGCAACTTTAGCCGGAGCCCTCGGTTGTGGACATATCTACCCTGCCTGGTTCGGGTCACTTCGCCGGGAATCTTTAGGACAACAGGGTGAGATTCGAACGCACTCCCTTCATGGCGCTCACGGTGCGGCATGGTTATGCTGGGTCGCGCCACCCCTACTGGTGCATTGGACACGGCTGCGTCGAACGAAGGAACCCTTCAAGCGAGGTCGAGCGCCATCCAGTCGTGGGGTGGCGAAACGGAATTGCCTGGAGCTGTCTTTCCAACCATCCATGGGGGTGAGCGTGAGATTTTCTGAACTGCGAGTGTTGCTTCCTGCCGCTGTCCTGCTTTCTGTGTCTGCTTTCAGCGCATCAGCGTGTTGCCCCAGTGGCGACAACGGAATCCATATGGCTCGGAGCGGTCTGGGAGAATCTCTGCCAGCAGCCACGAATCTGAGTTTGAACCCAAACTGGCTTGTCTATGGGTTCGAGCGTGATGGGATCAGTTACTACCAAGTGAATGATCTCTCGGGTCAGGTCGTGCTGATCGTGGGAAATGTCGACGCCACGTTCTGGACGCTGCCGGCTGGCAAGAGTGCGGCTAAGGTGTCTTTGCCCTCGCATCGACTGAGTTTGCCCGAGAAGGTTGTCCGGCGCGTGGTGTTCCAGAGTGCTCAGTTCTCGTTGGTTGTCTATGGAGAGGGTGCAAGCGCTGTATGGGTCGTCGACTCTATGGATACCGCAGGCTGAGGACACTCTTGTTGGCGCCACGATTGCGCATATCGACGAAGCAGGAGCCGGGGGGGGCGGCTCCTGCCATGATCTGATCGTGCCGGCCTTCCGTTTCGATGGCTGGCAAGAGTTAGGCTATGTCCGCTCGGCTTGCCCAGGCGGCCTGCATGCTGCTTTGCGCGCCGCTGGCTGCGGTCTCCAGGAGCAGCACACGTACGCAGTTCCCTTCGCAGTGCACTTTCCCTCCATAGGCTTGTGCGCGGGAGCTCAGACGCTCAATAGCCAGACGTGTTGTGTCGAGTAGCAGATCGCGATCGCGGTCCAGCAGAGCGATTCTGAGCAGAATTCCTTGTTGCCCTTTCAATTTCCCACAGCGAGCACGTATCTGGATCTGTCCTTGTTCCTGCTTGAGCAGCAATGAAACGGCCTCGGTGAGAGTGCGGTAGGCCGCCAACTGCAAGGCAATACTCAGTTTGCAGGGATCCCCAGCCAGGAAGGGGGATGTGATCCTGTGTGTCTGATTCCAGCTTTCACGAATGCCGCTGACCTGCAGGGCCAGGTAGAGACCGACGTGCTCGACCTCGGTCGGATAGACCATGCTGGTCAATTCGCGGAATTGGCGGGAATGTGCGGTGGATGTGAGAAGTAGATCCACTGCCGGCGAGTGATGGCCATGTGTCTTCAACAGGTCGGCTGTCCTGCTCAAGGAAGCTTCAATGTCATCCGCGATTCTCCTGAGATCCAGGGCACGCTCCCGCAGATCCATTTCGCCCGCCATATGAGCGGACCTTGATAGTCGTGCAGCCTGGTGCCCGTCTACGTCTCTACGCCCCCGCTGATGATAGTGCCGGCTGATGCGTGAGCCGAGTGCCAGCAGCCCGGTTCCTGCAATGGCGATCAGCTGCTGCGTCGTGAAGGTTCGTTCATCGTATGAGCCAAGGAGGCCGGATGTAGGAGTAACCACTGCAATGAGAATGTTCAAAAGGGGGACGCCAACGGCTGCTCCCTGCCAGCCATGAATACATGTCAACACGATCACGGGCAGCGCCATGGTCAACTGCAGACTTGTCTTGCTTGCATCCGACAAGCCAGGGGCCATTGCGGTAATCAGACCCAGTCCCAGCATCACTGCAAGAGCGGCGACAGTCGGGGGAGAGCGCCAGCGTCCCCATTCGTCCATTGCATGGCGCCTGCTCCAGAGAACCGCCAGTGGCGCAACCGTCAGGATGGCAATGTAGTCACCAAGGACGAAGCGTACGGCCCTTGTCGCAATCGGCACGCTTGAAGGGTTCTCTGAAAGCAAGTGAGACAGCCCAAGCTTCAGGGCAGTAGCAATCACTGCGGCTGACACCGCGACCGAAAGCAGCCATCCATCTGCCCTGGCAGTCATGAATTTTCGATGCGCATATACAACCAGAGCAACGGCTGGCAGCAGGAATGCCGAACCCAGGATTACCCATGCCAGCCCATACTCATCTATCAACGGGTAGCGCAGTTGTGCGAAATACGCGTACTCGCCAATAAGCAGGTAGGGCCAGAGGCGAGGTGGACACACAAGCAAAGCCGCTACGCGAATGCCGGCAGGTAGGTAAAACTGGTCCAGCGAAACCCGCCAAGCGGCCCAACACGTAATCGCGTACATCACGGCAATCGCCAGCCCCAAGGGCCGCACGCGGAACGTCAGTTCAATTCCCCTCTTCCACCAATTCAACCCAAGCCTCCAATGCTCGTGACATGGCGGCGGCCCCATTGCTTGTTTGAACGCGCCATTGGGTGACAGTATCCATAGAAGCACGGGCGCGCAATCACACGAGCTGGACCGCCTTGGCGGGGGGGCAAGGCGGTGCCGAACAAAGATCACCTTCGGGTAGTGATCTGCATCTCATTTCTATGAGGAAGTCAGGTTGCGGCCCGCGGAGCACCTGGGTCAATGGAGGATGTACGTCCCCCCAAAGCTTCGGTAGCGCTCGCCTGGCTGGAACCTCCCCGCGCTTCCGTCAATACGATCCTGAGTCTGTTGCCACTCATGTCCATGTGGCCACCATGCACAAGAATTCGGCCCAGCAACTGCTCATTTGCCAGTTCCGTGGTCCGGATTCCCAAAGATTCGTTCCGACCCACGAGGGCTACGCAGATGAATACACCCGGATTTCGGGCGAAATATCCACAGCGGATGCTGACCGAAATCTGTCCGGATTCGCATCTCAGTAGAAGTGATACCGCATCAACTACAAGCCGGTAGGCCGCAAGCTGCAGGCCTACCCCGAGCGCGCAGGGGTCACCCATCAACCTGGGTTGCCCGATTCGATGCGTGGCGTTCCATGCCTCACGCACTCCACCCGCCTGCAAGGCCACGTACAGGCCCAGCCGTTCCAGGGCGGCGGGATAGATCATGCTGGCCTGGGCCCGGAACAGGCGTGAATGCACCTCCGAGGTATGCCGCAGGCTGTCTGCGACAGCGTGATGGCCCTGCGCATGCAGCCAGTTCACCATTTCGTTCAGCGACAGGTCCATGCCATCGCCCAGCTGGCGCAGATGGGCCGCGCGCTCACGCAGGTCCATCTCGCTGGCCAGGTGTGAGTTCCGCGCAAGCAGCAGGGCTGCTCTGCCATCTTCCTCGCGCAACCGGTGCTGGCTCTGGAAGTGGGTGATGCGCGCGCCCAGCAGCAGCAGGGCGATGCTGGCGATGGCCATGGCCTGCTGGGTAGCGAACGTGGCCGGGTCGAATGCCGTCGGATGGTCGGCAGGGGCGCTCAGGCCAAGCATCATGTTCACGGCGGCGACACCGATGGCCGCACCGCGCCATCCCAGCAGGCAGGTCAGGGCGATCGCGGGAATAGGCAGGATCAACAGCAACTGCAGTGAGCCAGGCGCCGTGATCGAGGCAGACACCGGAGTCGCCTGCAGGCCAACGACAAGCATGGCTGCGAGTGCTCCTGCCACGGCAGCAATGGACCGGACCGTCCATTCTTCCTCGGCCCGGCGGATCCACAGCAGAGCCAGAGGCGCCAGGATCAGGATGCCGGTGAAGTCGCCCAGCGCATAGCGCAGCAGGTTGGTGATGAATGACGCGTTGTGCAACGGTTCCCAGAGCAGGTACGAGATCCCCAGGTTCAGCAGGCTGATGACCATCGCGGCGCATGCCGCAATGGAGATCACGCCGACGATCGTGGTGCGTGCCAGCAGCTTCCGGTGCAGGCGCACGATCAGCATCACGGCAGGCATCAGGAACACCGAGGCGAGGATCACCCAGGTCAGGTTGTATTTGCTGATCAGAGGGATGCGCAGATGCGCGAAGTAGGCGTATTCACCGATCAGCAGATAAGGCCAGAGACGGGGCGGGCACAGCAGCAGTGCGGCCACCCGTACGCCAGCAGGCAGGAAGAACTGGTCCAGCGACAGCTTGCGCGCGCCCCAGCAGGCGAAGGCATAGAGCAGCGCCAGTGCCAGCCCCTCGGGGCTGACCCGTATCCTCACCTGCAGGCCGTCCTTCCACCACCGCATCCACGTGCTCCCCCAGCTCCTGCGCCGATTATGTGGCTGGGAAGGGTTCCGCTACCACAACGCGTCCCGCAGCTTGTACCACGACATCGCCGCCACCAGCAGCGGCATCCGCAGCAGCCGCCCTCCCGGGAAGGGCGCATGCCGCAGGCGCTGGAACACGTCCAGGCGCTCGCTCTGGCCCGCAATGGCGGCGGCGATGACCTCGCCAGCCAGCCCGGCGGCGGCCACGCCATGCCCCGAGAACCCCTGCGCGAAGTACAGGTTGCCATCCAGCCGGCCCCAGTGCGGGGCGCGGTTGCGGGTAATGTCCACGTAGCCGCCCCAGACCTGTTCCAGCGGCACGTCGGCCAGTTGCGGGAAGACCTGGTGCATGCGCCGCTGCATCACCCCGTGCAGCCCGGGCGGGGGCAGGGCCGAATAGCTGGCGCGGCCGCCGAACAGCAGGCGGTGGTCGTGGCTGAGGCGGAAATAGTCCAGTGCCCAGGCGGTGTCGGCCACGGCCATGTTGTTGCCGATCAGGGCGCGGGCGCGCTGCGCACCCAGTGGCGCGCTGGCACCGATATAGGTGCCGACCGGCATGATCCGCCGCTCCAGCTCGGGCAACAGACCCTGCAGCCAGGCGTTGCCGGCCACCACCAGGTGCGCGGCGCGCACGCTGCCCTGCGCCGTGTGCAGCGCGGGTTGGGAGCCACGCTGGATGCGCACCACGGGCGAATCCTCGTGGATGACCACCCCGGCCGCACGTGCTGCATCGGCCAGGCCACGTGCATAGGCCAGCGGCTGAAGGTGCGCGCTGAGCGGGTCGAACATCGCGGCGCGGTAGCGCGGGCTGTCCAGCTGCGCATGCAGGGTGTCACGGTCCCACCACTGCATGGGGTAGTCGTAGTGGCGCTGCAGGTGCTCGCAGTTGGCGCGCAGATCACGCTCGTGACGCTCGCGGATGGCGACGCTGGCGTGGCCTTCCACCCAGTGGCAATCGATGCCATGGCGGTCGATGCGCGTGCGCATCGCCTGCACCGCATCGCGCGACCAGTCGAACAGGTGGCGGGCATCGTCGCGGCCGAGCTGGCGCTCCAGCTCATCCACCTCGCAGCCGTAGCCAACCAGCGCCTGCCCGCCGTTGCGCCCGGAGGCGCCCCAGCCGATCCGCTGTGCTTCCAGCAGGACCACCCGCTGGCCCCGAGCCGCCAGTTCCAGTGCCGCGGTCAGGCCGGTATAGCCGGCGCCAAGCACGGCCACATCGGCCTGCACATCGCCCCGCAGCGCGGGCAGCGCGGGTGGTTCGGGCAGGCTGGCGGCGTACCAGCTGGGTGGGAAGGCTGCGCTCACTGCAGGCCTCGCGCTTGCGGCGCGGATGTTTGGAGTGGGGGAGGGTGATCGGTGTTCACCCGCGTAGTTTCGCCGATGGATGACGGACATGGTGTGACGGTGATGACTTGCCGCGTTCGTCGGGCGACGGGTAACGTGCCCATACGCCAAGGAGTTTTCCCATGCGCCGCCTGCCCTGGGTGGGCCTGCCCACCGACAGTACCGTGCTCGGCCATCACCGTTTCGCGGTGGCTGGCGAAAAGTACGTGCGCGCGCTGGTCGAGGCGGCCGACGTCACCCCGCTGGTGTTGCCCAGCCTGCAGCCGCCGTTGCCGGCCAGTGACTGGCTGCAGGGGCTCGATGGCCTGCTGTTGACCGGTGCGGTCAGCAACATCGAACCACAGCACTATGAAGGCGGCCGCAGCTGGCTGGGCAACCCGCATGATCCGGCGCGTGATGCCAATGCCTTCGCGCTGCTGCAGGAGGCGCTGGCGCTGGACCTGCCGGTGCTGGCGATCTGCCGCGGCTTCCAGGAGTTGAATGTCGCACTGGGCGGCAGCCTGCATCCGCAGGTGCATGTGGTGCCGGGCCTGGACGACCATCGCGAGGACCCGCAGGCGCCGGTGGAGGTGCAGTATGGGCCGGCCCACGCGGTCACGCTGGCGGCCGATGGCTGGCTGGCGCAGTGGCACGAGGGCGAGCGCGTGCAGGTCAATTCGGTGCATGGGCAGGGCATCGCCCGCCTGGCGCGGGGGCTGCGGGTCGAGGCGGTGGCCGACGACGGGCTGGTCGAGGCGGCGCGCAGCCTGCATCATCGATTCGTGCTCGGCGTACAGTGGCACCCGGAGTGGCGTGTCATGCAGGCGCCGTTCTATCACGCTATTTTCCGTGCGTTCGGCCAAGCTTGCCGGCAGCACCAACAGAACCGACTGGATTCCCGATGAGTTCCCGAACGCGCCCGCGCAAGACGGCCACGCCCCCCGCACCGCAGGAAAGCAGTCTGCTGCGCTGGCTGAAGGAGCGGCGGATCACCGAGGTCGAATGCCTGGTGCCGGACATCACCGGCAACGCGCGCGGCAAGATCATCCCCGCCGACAAGTTCTCGCACGATTACGGCACGCGCTTGCCGGAAGGCATCTTCGCCACTACGGTCACGGGCGAGTTCCCCGACGATTACTACGACCTGACCTCGCCGTCAGATTCGGACATGATCCTGCGTCCGGACCCGGACACCGTGCGCATGGTGCCCTGGGCCACCGACCCGACGGCGCAGATCATCCACGACTGCTACACCAAGACCGGCGAACCGCACGAGCTGGCCCCGCGCAACGTGCTGCGCAGGGTGCTGGACGCCTATGCCGAACTGGGCCTGCGCCCCGTCGTGGCACCGGAACTGGAGTTCTTCCTGGTGCAGAAGAACACCGACCCGGATTTCCCGCTGCTGCCCCCGGCGGGCCGCTCGGGCCGTCCGGAAACGGCGCGCCAGTCCTATTCGATCGATGCGGTCAACGAGTTCGACCCGATCCTCGACCTGATGTACGACTACTGCGACGCGATGAAGCTGGACGTCGACACGCTGATCCACGAGTCCGGCGCGGCGCAGCTGGAGGTCAATTTCACCCACGCCAACGCGATGGACCTGGCCGACCAGGTGTTCCTGTTCAAGCGCACCATGCGCGAATCGGCGATGCGCCACGGCGTGTACGCCACCTTCCTGGCCAAGCCGATGGAGAACGAGCCGGGCAGCGCCATGCACATCCACCAGAGCCTGGTACGGATCAGCGACGGCCAGAACGTGTTCAGTGGCGAGCATGGCGGCGAGGATTTCAGCCCCATGTTCGCCCACTACCTGGCGGGCCTGCAGAAGTATGTGCCGATGGCCATGGCCTTCTTCGCGCCGAACGTGAATTCCTACCGCCGGCTGGTGTTCGGCGAGGTTTCACCAAGCAACGTGCACTGGGGGTTCGACAACCGCACCTGCGGCCTGAGGGTGCCGCTGGATACCCCGGAAAACATGCGCGTCGAAAGCCGTTTCGCCGGTTCCGACGCCAATCCCTACCTGGCCATGGCGGCCACCCTGGCCTGCGGCCTGCTCGGCATCCGCGAGCGCCTGGCACCGGATGCACCGGTCAGCGGCAGTGCCAAGGAACTGGGCTACAACCTGCCGCGCTCGCTGGGCGAGGCACTGGATGGCCTGGAACAGTGCGGCGCGCTGCAGGCACTGCTGGGCGAGCGTTTCTGCCGGGCCTACATCTCGGTCAAACGCAAGGAATACGAGACCTTTTTCCGCGTGATCAGCTCGTGGGAACGCGAGTTCCTGCTGCTGAACGTCTGAGCGTCCGCAATAGAAAAATCCGCCGCCGGGGGGTAGGCTGGCACCCGTTGCCGGCTCCGCCGGCCCCCCTTCCCGCATTCTGGAGCACCCGATGAAGCTGCGTATCCTCACGCTCGGCCTGGCCTCCGCCATGCTCGCCGCCTGCGGCGGTGGCAAAGGTGGCGCGCAGGACAGCCAGGTCCTGAACGTCTACAACTACAGCGATTACATCGCCGAGGACACCATCCCCAACTTCGAGAAGGAGAGCGGGATCAAGGTGACCTACGATGTGTTCGACAGCGATGAGATGGTCGAGACCAAGCTGCTGGCCGGCAACAGCGGCTACGACGTGGTGGTGCCGACCCTGAACTTCTTCGGGCGCCAGATCCAGGCCGGGGTGTTCCTGCCGCTGGACAAGAGCAAGATCCCGAACCTGGCCAACCTCGATCCGGCGGTGATGAAGCGCATCGCCACCCAGGACCCGGGCAACGAGTACGGCGTGCCGTACATGATCGGCACCACCGGCATCGGCTACAACGTGGACATGCTGAAGCAGCGCTTCGGCGGCAGCGCCGACATCGCCAACAGCTGGGACCTGGTGTTCAAGCCGGAAAACATCAGCAAGATGAAGGACTGCGGCGTGACCATCCTGGACACGCCGGCGGACATGATCCCGATCGCGCTGCACTACCTGGGCCTGGACCCGCACAGCGCCGACCCGGCCGAGCTGCAGAAGGCGGCCGACCTGCTGAAGTCGATCCGTCCGTACGTGCAGAATTTCCACTCCTCGCAGTACGTGGGCTCGCTGGCCAATGGCGGCACCTGCCTGGTGGTCGGCTGGTCGGGTGACATCATCCAGGCCCGCGACCGTGCCGAGGAAGCCAGCAATGGCGTGCACGTGGCCTACTCGATCCCGAAGGAAGGCGCCCCGCAGTGGTTCGACATGCTGGCCATCCCGAAGGACGCCAAGCACCCGGAAGCGGCCTACGCGTTCATCAACTACCTGCTGCAGCCGAAGGTGGCCGCAGCCAACACCAACTTCATCCACTACGCCAACCCGGTGCCGACCGCGACCCCGCTGGTGGACGAGGCGATCCGTACCGATCCGACCATCTATCCGCCGGCCGATGTGGCCGAGAAGATGTTCACCTATTCGATCAACACGCCGGCGACCGACAAGCTCTACACCCGGCTGTGGACCGAGGTGAAGACCGGGCGGTAAGCCGGTCCGGCGGCCCCCCGCTCCCCGGGAGGGAGGCGGGCCTTGCCCGGCAAGGGCAGTGGCCGCGCAGGCGCGGCCCGACCGGCCCCGCCCGCCTGTTGCCGTCATATCCCCTGCGCCCCCGGGCCGTTAGAATGGCGGCCGCTGTCCACCGCCCGCTCCCGGAGCCCCCATGCCCGTTGAAGCCCAGCCGGTAGCCGCCGTCGTCGACACGACGGGTGTGCCCGGCTATCTCTCCATTCGTGACCTGCGCAAGGAATTCGACGGTTTCGTCGCCGTCGACGACGTCAACCTGGACGTGCGCAAGGGCGAGATCTTTGCCCTGCTCGGTGGCTCCGGCAGTGGCAAGTCGACCCTGCTGCGCTGCCTGGGCGGCTTCGAGACGCCCACCAAGGGCAGCATCACCCTCGATGGCCAGCGCCTGGACGCACTGCCGCCGTACCAGCGGCCGGTCAACATGATGTTCCAGTCCTATGCGCTGTTCCCGCACATGACGGTCGAGCAGAACATCGCCTTCGGGCTGAAGCAGGATGGCCTGGGCAAGGACGCGATCAGCAAGCGCGTCGGCGAGATGCTGGAACTGGTGCAGATGGGCCACCTGGGCAAGCGCAAGCCGCACCAGCTGTCCGGTGGCCAGCAGCAGCGCGTGGCGCTGGCGCGGTCGCTGGCCAAGGGGCCGAAGCTGCTGCTGCTGGACGAGCCGATGGGCGCCCTGGACAAGAAGCTGCGCTCGCAGATGCAGCTGGAACTGGTCAGCATCATCGAATCGTCGGGCGTGACCTGCGTGATGGTCACTCACGACCAGGAAGAAGCGATGACCATGGCCACCCGCATCGCGGTGATGGATGCCGGGTGGATCCAGCAGGTCGGCAAGCCGGACGAGGTCTATGAGCAGCCGGCCAACCGCTTCGTGGCCGAATTCATCGGGTCGGTCAACCTGTTCGACGGGGTGATCGACGAGGACCTGCCCGAGTACGTGACCGTGCGCTCGCCGCTGTTCCCGGCACCGATCTACATCGCCCACGGCATCACCGGTTATGAAGGGCAGCCGGTCGCGTTCGCGCTGCGCCCGGAGAAGGTGATGATCGGCAAGGACGAGCCGGAAGGGCACACCAACAAGGCACAGGGCGTGATCGAGGACATCGCCTATTTCGGCAGCCACTCGGTCTACCACGTGCGCCTGCCCAGCGGCGCCAAGGTGCTGGCCAACTTCGCCAACTCGCAGCGCTGGGCCAGCGATGGCCTGACCTGGGGCGACAGTGTGTGGGTGCACTGGCGCGACAACGATGGCGTGGTGCTCACCTCATGAACGTCGCCGGCCTGAAGCGCTGGCTGCCGGGGCTGCGTGCCACGGTGATCGGCATTCCGTACCTGTGGCTGCTGCTGTTCTTCGCGGTGCCGTTCCTGATCGTGCTGATGATCAGCTTCTCGCTCAGCCGGGTCGGCTCGCCGCCGTACACCTGGCTGCTGCAGTACGTGGACGGCGGCTTCTCGCTGAAGCTGAACCTGGAAAACTACCTGGCGCTGTTCCGCGATTCGATCTATGCGCAGGCGTTCCTGAGCTCGATCAAGATCGCGGCCATCTCCACCTTCCTCACCCTGCTGATCGGCTACCCGATGGCCTACGCCATCGCCCGCCTTTCGCCGGCCGCGCGCAACGTGGCGATGATGCTGGTGGTGCTGCCGTCGTGGACCTCGTTCCTGATCCGCGTGTATGCGTGGAAGGCGATCCTGGACCGCAACGGCCTGCTTGACCAGTTCCTGCAGTTCACCGGCCTGCAGGCGTTGATGACCGGCCTGGGCCTGCCCAAGCTGCAGCTGATCGACACCCCGACCGCCGCCTACATCGGCATCGTCTACTGCTACCTGCCGTTCATGGTGCTGCCGCTGTACGCCAACCTGGTCAAGCACGATCACCGCCTGCTGGAAGCGGCCTACGACCTCGGTGCCAAGCCGTGGCAGGCGTTCCTGCGCATTACCCTGCCGCTGTCGAAGGCGGGCATCATCGCCGGCTGCATGCTGGTGATGATTCCGGCGATCGGTGAATTCGTGATCCCGGAAATGCTGGGCGGTTCGGAGACGCTGATGGTCGGCCGCCAGCTGTGGAACGAGTTCTTCAACAACCGCAACTGGCCGGGTGCCTCGGCGATGGCGGTGGCGATGATCCTGCTGCTGCTGGTGCCGATCCTGCTGTTCAACCGTTCCCAGCAGCGCCTGCTGGAAGGAAAGCAGGCATGAGCCCGCGTAGCGCAAAGGGCCTGGGGCTGGGCGTGCTGCTGCTCGGCTTCGCCTTCCTGTACCTGCCGATCCTGTTGCTGATGTTCTATTCGTTCAACAGCTCGCGGCTGGCGATGGTC
This sequence comes from Stenotrophomonas sp. GD04024, assembly GCF_029837545.1. NCBI lineage: Bacteria > Pseudomonadati > Pseudomonadota > Gammaproteobacteria > Lysobacterales > Lysobacteraceae > Stenotrophomonas > Stenotrophomonas sp. GD04024. The sequence continues at coordinate 29,388 of NZ_JAOEDV010000052.1, forward strand.
TGGGCCGGGTTCTCCACCCGTGCCTACAGCGACCTGTTCGCCGACCGCGCGCTGATGGATGCGATGTGGACCAGCCTGGTGGTGGCGTTCTGGACCGCCTGTACCGCCACCGTGCTGGGCACGCTGGCGGCGATGGTAATGACCCGCTTCAAGCGCTTCCGCGGCAAGCCGCTGTTCGGCGCCCTGGTCACTGCACCGCTGGTGATGCCGGACGTCATCCTCGGTTTCTCGCTGATGGCGCTGCTGGCCTCGATGGGCGCGATTCCCGGCTTCCCCGCGCGCGGCCTGGCCACCATCTGGATTGCGCACGTCACCTTCACCCTGTGCTTCGTCACCGTGGTGGTGTCCTCGCGCCTGCAGGAAATGGATCTCTCGCTGGAAGAAGCGGCGATGGACCTGGGTGCCAGCCGGCTGACCGTGTTCGGCCGCATCACGTTGCCGATCATCGCCCCGGCACTGGTGGCAGGCTGGCTGCTGGCCTTCACCCTGTCGCTGGATGACGTGGTGGTGGCCAGCTTCGTCGCCACGCCGGGTTCGACCACGCTGCCGATGAAGGTGTTCGCCTCGGTGCGCATGGGCATCAGCCCGAAGATCAATGCACTGGCAACGCTGCTGGTGTCGGCGGTATCGATCGCCGCGGTGATCGGCTGGTACATCAATGCACGCGCCGAGAAGCGGCGCCAGCGCGACCTGCAGCTGGCGCGGCAGGACAACGGCTGAGGTCTGCCGGCAGTGCTGGCAACATCAGCGCCGGCAACATCCGGCTCACGGCCGGCGGCGCACAATTGGGGTCTTCCTGAAGGAGATCCCCCATGACCGTCGAGATTGTCGATCCGGCCACCGGCCTGGTGACCTACCGCCATGAACTGATGGGCGCTGCCGATATCGAGCAGCGCCTGCAGGCTGCCGCCGAGGCCTTCCCGGGCTGGGCGGATCGCTCGTTGCAGGAAAGAGGCGCCATCCTGCGCCAGATCGCCGCGCAGCTGCGCGCACGCCGCGACGACCTGCAGCAGGCGATGACCCATGAAATGGGCAAGCTCAAGGCCGAAGCGCTGGCCGAAGTGGACAAGTGTGCTGCGGCCTGCGAGTACTACGCCGACCACGCCGCTGACTACCTCAAGCCACAGCTGATCGACACCGAAGCCCAGCGCAGCTACGTGCGCTACGAGCCGATCGGCTGCGTGTTCGCGGTGATGCCGTGGAATTTCCCGATCTGGCAGGTGTTCCGTTTCCTCGCGCCGGCGTTCATGGCTGGCAATGTGGCCCTGCTCAAGCACGCCAGCAACGTGCCGCAGTGCGCCGACCTGATCCTGGCGGTGTGCCGTGACGGTGGCCTTCCCGAAGGCGTGTTCGATGTGCTGCACATCGACAACGACCAGGCCGCCGACGTGCTGCGCGACGCGCGGGTGAAGGCGGTGACATTGACTGGCAGCGAACGGGCAGGGCGCTCGATCGCGTCCAATGCCGGCAGCCAGCTGAAGAAGTCGGTGATGGAACTCGGCGGCAGTGATGCCTTCGTGGTGCTCGACGATGCCGACCTCGACAAGACCGTGGCGGCGGCAGTGAAATCACGCTTCGACAACAGCGGCCAGACCTGCATCGCAGCCAAGCGCTTCATCGTTGTCGATGCCGTGGCCGATGAATTCACCCGTCGCTTCGTTGAGGCGGCGGGCGAGCGCCAGTACGGCGATCCGGATGAGCGTGGTACCACGCTGGCGCCGATGGCCCGCGCCGACCTGCGCGACGAACTGCACAAGCAGGTGCAGGCCAGCGTGGCCAAGGGCGCGCGCGTGCTGGTCGGTGGCGAGCCGATTGCCGGCACGCATGCCGGCTATCCGGCCACGGTGCTCGATCAGGTGGGTCCGGGAATGCCGGCGTACGACGAGGAACTGTTCGGGCCGGTGGCTGCAGTGATCCGGGTCAAGGACGAGGCCGAGGCGCTGCGCGTGGCCAATGACACCCGCTTTGGCCTGGGCGGCAGCGTGTGGACCCGCGACCCGGTGCGCGGCGAAGGCTTTGCCCAGCGGATGGAGTGTGGCGCCGCGTTCGTCAACGCCATCGTCAAGAGTGACGCGCGGTTGCCGTTCGGTGGCAGCAAGCAGTCTGGCTTCGGCCGCGAGCTGGCCGACCACGGCATCCATGAGTTCATGAACATCAAGACCGTCTACGTGGCCTG
>NZ_JAOEDV010000053.1:0-31467 GCF_029837545.1 Stenotrophomonas sp. GD04024
GGCCAGCGGACGGCGCGACCGCAAGCGGTCAGCAGGCTGTCGGCACCGCGGCCATCGCCGCCAGCAGTTCGCGGTTCACCTGCTGGTGGCGCGCCTGCCAAACGGGAAGATCGTCGGCAGGGATGTCGGGCTGGCCATCCAGCGACGACAGCCAGCGCTTGAACCGGCTGCGGTAATTGGCCAGCGATACTTCGCCGGTGATGTCACTGCCGACCAGGCCGCCGGCGCGCAGCGCCTCGATCACCACCAGCGCGTCTTCCAGCTGGAAACGGCCCTGGTCCCAATTGCTGCGGGCCACGTCCTCGGCGAACACATCCTTGTCGATGGACAGGTAGGTCGGTTGCGGCGACTTGGCCTGCTCGGCAGCGAACGCAGCCACCAGGGCCTCGGGATGTTCGAAACGGCGGAAGGCGCGGCCCATGCCCAGGCGATGGCCCCAGCCCACGTCCACGTCCATGCACCAGTACGTGAGGCGACCGCCCAGCAGAGGGCGCCAATGGTTCTCCCAGGCATGGCCAAGGCCGATGTCGCTGGAGGTGATGCCCAGCACATGGATGTGCGAAATCTGCGGCAGCTTGCTGGCGGCGTTCACCCACGATCCGCAGTGCATGCCGAACGGGAAGCGCATGTTGTCGGGGTGGTTGTCCAGTACCACCAGCTGGAACGTTGCCTGCGCGCGCAAGCGCCGCAGCAGCGGCAGGCTGAGGTGGTGGAAGTCGCCACTGCCAAGCATGACCGTGCCGAGCTGGGCCGGCAGCGGGGCCAGCACGTCAGCGGCGAAGCGGTCCAGCGTGGCATTGCTGCAGGCAAAGCGCAGCGGATCATGCCATTGCGGCAGGGCCAGGGTCTGTGCCTGGGGCAGCGGCAGCACGCCACCATCCAGGTCCAGGATCAGCGGGGAACGCAATGGCATCGTTCAACCGCCTCCATCAGGTTCGCCCTGCAGATGCGGCGCCAGCCGGCGCAGGGCGGCGCGCAGCAGCGGCGAGCGCGCGTGGATCGCATGCCGGGTGGAAGTGAAGCTCGCACCCAGTTCGGCCTTGATCCGCGAGTCGGTCCAGCCGGCCACGTAATGGCTCAGGCCGTGCTGCAGCGCGTATTCGAGGTTGTGCATCCAGCTGACCGCGTACAGGTTGTGCTCGCGCGACTGCGGGTAGGCCAGGCCGATGTACTTGTCCACCAGCTTGCCGGCGTGCACGTAGCACAGGTTCCAGCCGATCAGCTGGCCCTGGTGGCGGTACAGGAACATCCGCCCCTGGCCCTGGCTGTCGGCCAGCAGGTGCTGGAAGTAGGGCAGATCGAGCTGGTCGAAGTGCACCGCGCTCTGCGCATACACGCCCAGGTACAGCGCATACAGTTCGGCCTGCAGCTGCGGGTCGGCCAGCGCCGGATCGCCGGTGGCGATGCAGTCGATCTGCAGGTCATCACGCGAGCGCAGCTTGCGCCGGATGTTCTTGCGACGCGAGGACGACAGGCGGCCGAGATAGCCGTCGAGCGAATCGAAATCGATCGCCACCCAGGCCAGCGGCATGCCTTCCAGTTCGACGAAGCCACGCGCCAGCAGCGCCTGCAGGAAGGCACCGCTGTGTGCATTGGCCGCGTCGTCCAGCAGCGGCGAATCGATCGCCAGGTCCTTGACCACCAGCAGCCGGGTATCGCCGATCGCGTGACGCGTCACGTCCTCGGCCAGCGCCTCCGGCGCGACATGCGCCGGCAGCGGGGTGTACTCGGTGCTGGTGGCACCGACGAAGCGGGTCTGCCAGGTGATCCATGGCCGCCACAGGCGCGACAGCGGCAGGCCGAGCAGCTTGCCGCGCAGTGCGTCGTCCATCGTGGTGGTCAGGTCCAGCGGCGCACGGAAGGTCGGCAGGCCGCTGGGCAGGCGGCTTGCCTTGAATCCGAGCGGCGGGTGGGCCAGGAAGCCCTCCAGCAGCGCGGCCGGTTCCAGCGCAGTGCTGGATGCACGTGACGTCATCTCCATCGGCACGGGAACCGGCAGCGCATCGACTTCAGCCCTTGGCCTTGGTCAGCGCCTGGTCGAGCAGGGTGATCGCCAGGTCGATCTCTTCGTAGCTGATGTCCAGCGACGGCGCAAAGGTGATCACGTTCTTGTACCAGCCACCCACGTCGAGCACGAGGCCCATGCGCTTGCCGTCGTGCAGCAGGTCACCGGCCAGGCCGATGTCGACCATGCGGTCCAGCAGTTCCTTGTTCGGCGTGTAGCCGTCGGTCTGGCAGATTTCCGCACGCAGGGCCAGGCCCAGGCCGTCGACGTCGCCGATTTCCGGGTGGCGCTTCTGCAGGCCACGCAGGCCGTCGAGGAAGTACGCGCCCTTTTCCGGCACGGTGCGCTCGTAGTCCATCTCCTTGCCCAGCTTCAGCACTTCCAGGCCCAGGCGGGTGCCCAGCGGGTTGGAGTTGAAGGTGGAGTGGGTGGAGCCCGGCGGGAACACGGTCGGGTTGATCAGCTCTTCGCGCGCCCACAGCCCCGACAGCGGGTTCAGGCCGTTGGTCAGTGCCTTGCCGAACACCAGCACATCCGGAGTCACGCCGAAGTGCTCGATCGACCACAGCTTGCCGGTGCGCCAGAAGCCCATCTGGATTTCATCGACCACCATCAGGATGCCGTACTTGTCCAGCACGCGCTTGAGGCCGGTGAAGAAGTTGCGCGGCGGGATGACGTAGCCGCCGGTGCCCTGGATCGGCTCGACGTAGAACGCGGCGTACTCGGCCTGGCCGACCTTGGGATCCCACACGCCGTTGTATTCGCTTTCGAACAGGCGCTCGAACTGCCACACGCAGTGGTCGGAATACTCGTCCGGGGTCATGCCCTTCGGGCGACGGAAGGGGTACGGGAACGGGATGAACATCGCGCGCTCGCCGAAATGACCGTAGCGGCGGCGGTAGCGGTAGCTGGAAGTGATCGACGAGGCACCCAGGGTGCGGCCGTGGTAGCCGCCTTCGAAGGCGAACATCAGGCTCTTGCCACCGCGCGCGTTGCGCACGATCTTCAGCGAGTCTTCGATGGCCTGCGCGCCGCCGACATTGAAGTGCACGCGGCCGTCGAGGCCGAACTTCTCGTGCATGTCCACGGCAATGGTCTTGGCCAGCTGCACGCGGGTCGGGTGCAGGTACTGGCTGGCGACCTGCGGCAGGGTGTCGATCTGGTCCTTCAGCGCATCGTTCAGGCGCTTGTTGCTGTAGCCGAAGTTGCAGGCCGAGTACCACATCTGCAGGTCGAGGTAGGGCACGCCCGCACCATCGAACATGTAGCTGCCTTCGCCGCGCTGGAAGATCTTCGGCGGGTCGACGTAGTGGACGGTGTCGCCGAAGGAGCTGTAGCGGGCTTCGTCGGCCAGCAGCTGCGCGTCGGAGGCAGCGGCGTCGGCGTTCTTGTCAAAAATGTTCATGCAGTTCGGTTCCGTGAAGGACGTTCGAAAGGGGGCAACGGGGGAGCGGGGCTGGAAGGGAGTGCTCAGGCGGTGGCCAGCAGCAGGGGCAGTGCAGTGGGCTGCGGGCTGGCGTCGATGCGACGTGGCTGCAGCAGGCTGCCATCGAGCAGGCGCGGCAACAGCGCGATGGCATCGTGGAAGGTATCGATCGCGGCATGTTCGATGCCGGCATGGGTGCAATGCGTGATCAGGCGGCGCTTGGCAAACACGAAGTCGGCATCCTCCGACACGCAGAAGTCCGAACTGCCGTCGCCGATCATCAGCACGCGCGGTGCTTCGTTGGCACGTGCCTGCGCAGCGCAGGTGCACTTGCAGGTGCCGCTGCGGCAGCCTTCGGACTGGTAGGGCGATTCCAGTTCCCAGTGGTCTTCGCACCAGCGCAGGTGGTTGGCCACCACCGGCAGCCGCGACAGGCCGTGGTTGGCGAGGATGCGGTGGATCGCATAGTCCAGGCCATCGCTGACGATGCGCAGCGGCAGGCCCAGCTGCTCGGCGCGGGCGACGAAGGCAGTGAAGCCCGGATCGATCTGCACCTGGTCCAGGTGCGCATCAAGCGTGGCCGGGTCCAGCTTCAGCAGCCGCACCTGGCCCTGCATGCATTCACGCGAGCCGATCTTTCCCGACTTCCACTGTTCCTCCAGTTCCTGCCAGCCCGGCTGGCCGTACTTCTCCAGCAGCGAGTCGATGACATCTTCGAGGCTGATGGTGCCGTCGAAGTCACACAGGATGCTCCAGTGCATGGGCAGGTCCGTCGATGGGAAAGGCGTCCGGCACGGTGCCGGGGCAGGCTCAATGTAGGCAGGCCGCCTTTCTCGTTCCTTTCCTGTTGAAAGCCTTCATTTCCGGGCGTGGGAAGCGTTCAGGAAATGATCTTGCTGAATGGGCGAGATGCCCGCAAACAGCTGCTTTCAGGGCTGGGCGTCCGCCAGCGCCCGCAGGATTTCCGCAGTCTCTTCACGGGTCTGCCAGGCGCTGTTGCCGAGGGTCAGCATGCGTGCGGCGAAGTCGCGTGCGTTGGGCACGTCGGTCGCCGGTACGATGCCGCGCAGGTAGGCGTAGTCGGGCAGCGCATGGATGAACATGCGGCTGGCGCCGAGGCCGCGCGGCCACAGGTTTTTCAGTGCGGCATCGCGGGCACGTTGGCTGGGCAGCAGCAGCATCAGCATCGGCCAGGTGCCACCGGTACCAGCGAGGCCATCGACCACCTCCACCGCCGGCAGCTGGGCCAGCTGCACGCGCAGCTGCAACGCACGCAGGCGCCCGGCCTGCAGGAAGGCCGGCAATCGCCGCGCGGCATGGGCACCGATGTTCTGCCGCCACTGGCTGACCCGGTGCTGTGGAATCTGCAGCGGGAAAATGTCACCGACCGCTTCTTCCAGGTCGCCACGCTGCAGCGCGCCGCGCAGTGGATTGCCGTATACCAGCGACAGCAGCGAAGGTCGGTAGCAGGCCACCAGGCCGAGCAGCTGCACGCTGCGCAGCAGCTCCCAGCGCAGGCTGGAACGTACCTGTTCGGCAGCATGTCCGGCCAGCGCGGCACGCAGCTCGTCGTCGCGGCTGACCAGCAGGCCGCCTTCGTGCAGGCTCAATCCCTTGCCGGCGGCCAGGCTGAAGAAACCGATATCGCCGCGCAGGCCGACACTGCTGTTGCCGATCCGTGCACCCAGTGCCTGCGCGGCATCCTCGATGACCCAGGCACCCGCGCCGCGTGCAATCTCGCAGGCCAGCTCGACATCGGCGATGCGGCCACCGAGGTGGGTTGGCAGGATCGCCAGCGTGCGCGCATCGGCCAGCCGCTTGAGCTGGCCGGGATCGAAGTCGAAGTGGCCGTGGCGGGTATCGCACAGCTGCACGCGCAGGCCCAGGCTGTGCACCGCGATCGGCACCAGCGGGCAGGTGTAGGCCGGCAGGATCACGGTGTCACGATTGGGCGCGCGCTTGCGCAGGGTGCGCAGCGCGATCAGCAGCGCGTGGGTACCGGAGCAGGTCAGCTGCAGCGGCGGTGTGCCGAGCTGTCGGGCCAGGATGTCGCACAGGTCGCCACCACCGGGAAGGAAGTCGCTGGCCTGCATCGGCAGGCCTGCGGTCGGTGGCAGTTCGCGCGCGAACAGGCTCATCGCAACGCTCACGCGGTGCTTTCGGCGGGGCTGTGCGGGTCGTCTGCTTCGGCACGGCCCAGGCAGACGATGCCGGCCACGATCAGTACCGCGCCGACCAGGTGATGCAGGGTCAGTGGCTCGTTCAACAGCCAGGCCGACAGCAGCAGCACGCTGATCACTTCCAGGTGCGAAGCGGCGAATGCTGGGCCGATCGGCGCATGGCGCAGCAGGCTCATCCAGGTGAAGAAGGCACCGATGTAGCCGAGGATGGCGCCGTAGACCCACGGCTGCGACAGCACGCGCAGCAGCCACGCGCTGTTGGCTTCGACCGGCAGCGCGGCATCGCCGGCATACTTGAAGCACAGCTGGGCCAATGTGTCGAAGGCCATCAGCAGCGGGAAACCGATCACATACAGGCGCCTCATGAGCCGGCCCCCACCACGGCTACGCCGGCGGTAACCAGCAGCATGCCGGTGACCCGCAACGGCGTGAGCTTCTCGCGGAACAGGAAGCGGCCGGCGATCATCAGCGCCACGATGTTGATCGAGCCCAGCAGCACGCCTTTGGACAGCGGTACCAGCGACAGGAAGGCGATCCAGGCGACGAACTCAAGCACATAGCAGGCGATGCCGATCCACAGCCAGGGGCGGCTGAGCATGTGTTTCCAGCGTTGCAGGCCTTCGCCGTCCTGCGGGTCGCTGGCCGCAGCCTTGAAGGCGAGCTGGCCACCGGTATCGAGCACGACGTTGGCCAGCCACAGCAGGGTGGCGAGTGCCCCCATCTCAGGCCACCGCCTTGAGCACGCCGCTGCGTTCACCGATTTCGGTGAAGAAACGCGCGCTGCGACGGATGACGTCGCGGCGTTCGCGGTCGATGGTGATCATGTGGTAACTGTCTTCCAGTACCACCAGTTCCTTCGGGCCGCTGACCCGCGACATCACCAGTTCGGCATTGCCCATGCTGGCCACATCATCCTCACGGGCGTGCATCACCAGGCACGGGGCAGTCACCTGGTGCAGGTGGCGGCGGGTCCAGTGGCTCAGTGCACGCATTTCGGCCAGGGCATGCCAGGGGTTGCCAGGCAGGCCGGCGGCGGCGCTGTCGCCGGACAGCATGGCGGCGCTGACCTGCGCGCGCAGGCGCTCGTCACGCAGGCCGTACGGCGGCTCCTCCATGAACATGCGGTCGCGGCCGATGTTGAAGCGCTTGAACCACGGCAGCAGGAACGACAGGCGGGCCACGGCCGGGATGTTCCAGCCGTCGTAACGGAAGGTGGCGCCATACACGCCGACGCCGGACACCCACTCCGGACGGCGCGCGGCCAGTGCCAGCGACAGCACCGCGCCCATCGACAGGCCACCGACGAACAGCTGGTCGACCTTGCCGCGCAGCTCGGCCGCCGCATCTTCCACGCCCTGGTACCACTGCTCCCAGGTGGTCGCCAGCAGGTCATCCACGGTGCCGCAATGGCCGGGCAGCTGCACGCCGTGCACGGTGAAGCCGGCGTTGTTCAGGCCCTTGCCCAGCATGCGCATTTCCGCCGGGGTGCCGGTCAGGCCATGCACCAGCAGCACGCCCTGCGGGCCACCGGGGAGGAAGAAGTCGTGCGATTCGGTCACCTGGCGGCTCCGGGGGGCAGTGGGGATGGCAGGATCGCAAGCGCGATTTTCACCAGCCTTTCAACGCCCCGGGCCGGGTCAGGGGGCCTTCAGCAGCGGCAGCGTGATGGCCACCTTCAGCCCGCCACCGGGCCGGTTGAGGAAGGCCAGGCGCCCGCCGAAGTGCTCCACCGCCTCATGGGCGATGGCCAACCCCAGCCCGGTGCCGCTGGCGGCGGTGCCGGGGGCACGGAAGAAGCGTTCGCCGAGCCGGGGCATCACGTCCTCGGGCACGCCGGGGCCGTTGTCTTCCACGTACAGTTCGACGTCATTGTCATCCAGCGCGTGCACGCCAACCGTGACGGTGGCATCACGGCCGGCATAGCGCAGGGCGTTGTCGATCAGGTTGTCCAGCGCCTCCTGCAGCATGGCGCCGTTGCCGAGCACGCGCAGCGGCTGGCTGCTGCCGCGGTAGCCGAGGTCGATGCCATCGCGGATCGCCTCCGGCACGCGCATGCCGACCCATTGCGGTACCAGTTCGCACAGGTCCAGCGCTTCCACCGTGTCCGGCACGGTCTGCGCCCGGCTCAGCGCCAGCAGCTGGGTGCTGACCCGGGCGGTGCGCTGGTTGAGCCGGCGGATGTGCTGCAGGGCTTCGCGCACGGTGTCCGGGTCGCCATGCGCCAGCGCCTGGTCCACGTGCAGGGCCATGCCGGCCAGCGGCGAGCGCAACTGGTGCGCGGCATCGGCGATGAAGCGGTTCTGCAGGGTGATCATTTCGGCCTGGCGCGCGAACAGATCGTCGATGGTGCTGATCAGCGGCTGGATCTCTTCCGGCACGTCGGCATCGGAGATCGGCGCCAGTTCGCCGCGGCGCTGTGCCAGACGGGTCCTCAGCGGGGTCAGGATGCGCAGGCCGTAGGTCACGCCGAACCAGACCAGCGCGGCGGTGCCCAGTGCCAGCATGGTCATCAGCGGGATGATGATCATCAGGATCTCGCGCGCGCGCTGGCGGCGGTCGGCCATGCTTTCGGCCACGGTCACCGCCAGCTGGTCCTGCGGATCGTTCATCGCCTGGGTGCAGACGGTGGCCATGCGCACCTGCTGGCCGTTGAGGTTGCCGTCATACAGCGCCGGATGCACGCCCGCGCAGTCCTGCGACGGCGCGTATGGGCTGAAGTCGGCGTTGCCGCTGAGGGTGCCCTTGCGGCTGCTGTCGACGTTGAAATATCGATGGCCGTCGGGATCGTATTCGATCAGGAAGCGCGCCTGCGGTGACAGGTCGCTGGTCACCGGCATGGTGCTCAGCATCTGCGCGAACGAATGCGTATCGTCGATCAGGTTGCGGTCGTGGATGCGGTTGGAATAGTCCAGCGCAACGTAATAGGCCAGGATCGTATTGAAGATGAGCAGGCCCAGCATCGGCAACGCCAGGAAGGCGAGCAGGCGCCGGCGCAGGCTGGGCGGTCCACTGATCACGGGGCGCTGTCGTCCTGCCCGTCTTCCAGCATGTAGCCCAGCCCGCGCACGGTGCGGATGCCCATGCCGCCCGGCTGCAGCTTGCGGCGCAGGCGGTGCAGGGCGATATCCAGGCCGTTGTCGGTCAGGTCCTGGCCCCAGTCGCACAGTGCTTCCACCAGCTGCGCGCGCGAGACGATGCGCTCGGCGCGTACCGCCAGCGCCGACAGCAGGCCGAACTCCCGCGCGGTCAGTTCCAGCGACTGGTCATCGATCCACACCCGGTGACCGGCCAGGTCCAGGCGCAGGCGGCCGATGCGCAGGTCCGGATTGCCATTGCTGGTGACCCGGCGCAGCTGCGCACGCACGCGCGCTTCGAATTCGTCCAGCGCGAACGGCTTGACCAGATAGTCATCGGCACCGAGGTCGAGCACGCGCACGCGTTCGGCCAGGCCATCGCGCGCGGTCACCACCAGTACCGCCAGGCCATCACCGCGCTGGCGCAGGCGCTGCAGCACATCGCGGCCGTCCAGCTGCGGCAGGCCCAGGTCCAGCACCAGCAGCGCGTACTGGGTGGAGCCCAGCGCAGCATCGGCGTGCGCGCCATTGTCGACGTGGTCGACCACATGCCCCTGCCGGCGCAACGAGGCGCACAGGCCGGAGGCAATGTCCGGGTCGTCTTCAGCAATCAATACGCGCATGCGCGGGGGCTCCTGTAACGGTCAGGCCCACCGGATGGACGGGGTGGGCCTCTCGGCTGCCGAGGGTAGCCGCAAACCGGGTGAAGGTGGAGCGGCGCGGGGCGGTTGGCCGCCGCCGCGCTGTCCCGCCATTCAGTCCTGCAGGCCGGGTTCGCCCGGTGCCAGCGGCACCCGTGAGCCGTCCAGCAGGCCACGGCTGAGCGCGCCGTTCTCGATGAACAGCAGCTCGCCGTTCTCGCCGTTCTTGATGCTGCTGTCGATCGCGATCACGCGGTCGCCATGGAAGCTGCTGACGTGCGGCATCGAGGTGTGGCCGACCACGATGCGCTTCAGCTGCAGGCGGTCGAGCACGTTCTGTACACCGGCGGTGTCGAGGCGGCCATCGAAATAGCCGCGGTACCAGATCGGGCTGGTCTTGCCGTCATACAGCGGCGCGGTGGCGGGGTCGGCCTTCACCTCGGCCTTGGGCAGGCCCAGCGAGGCCTGGTAGGCCGCATTGGTGCGCGCCGGGTCCAGCGCCAGTGCCACCGCCTCGGGCGAGATACCACCATGGAGGAACAGGGTGTCACCGATCTTCAGCAGCACCGGGCGGGTGCGCAGCCATTGGCCGATCACCGAATCTGCGCCGTACAGCTGCGGGTAGCTGCGGCCGAGCAGCTGCGCGCTGCGCAGGTACTTCGGGTTGACGTAGCGCAGGTCGTCGTACAGCACCATGGTCTCGTGGTTGCCGAGCACGAAGTGCACCGCGCCACCGGCAGCGGCGGCCTGCTGTTGAAGGCCATACAGCAGCCAGAACGCTTCGGTCACCTGCGGGCCGCGGTCGAACACATCGCCGGCGATGACCAGGGTGTCCTTGCCCATTGCCCAGCGGTCCTGGGCATCGATGACCTTGTTGGCGCGCAGCAGGCGCACCAGCAGCCCGTACTGGCCGTGTATGTCGGACAGCGCGACGATGCGCGGCACCGCCGGCAGCACGGAGACCGAGGGCGCAGTGGGTGCGGCCACGTGCACGGTGTGCGCGTACCCGCAGCGTGGCGCGATATCGGTGCCTATTGCGCTGGTGGCCAGCGTGCGCGACTCGACCTTGTCGGCGCAGATCCACTTGGCCTGCAGCTGGTTGCCCTGGCGGAACACATAGGGGCCATCGGCCTCTACATGGGCGGCCGGTACGGCGACCTCGCGGGCCTGCAACAGGGGCGTGCCCAGCAGCAGGGCCAGTGTCAGCAGCAGGCGGGCAGGGCAGGACAGGGCACGGTGCAGCATCGGGTGTTTCCTTGGCGGGCAATGAAAAGGCGGGCCCGAAGGCCCGCCCCTGATGCTACGCCGTTGCTCAGAACTTCGCGCGCAGGTTGAACAGCACGCGGCGCGGTTCACCCCAATAGCCAGAGTTGAAGAAGCCGACGTTGCGGTAGTAGGCCTTGTCGAACAGGTTGGTGACCGTCACGCCCACGCTCAGGTTGTCGTTGATGCGGTAGCGGCCCATAAGGTCGAACAGCACGTAGCCGCCCTGGCTCATCTTGCCGGTGGCCGTGACCGGCGTGCCGCTGGCGGTGAAGCGACCGGTGGGAATGGGCTGCATCTGGTAGATTTCGCTCTGTACGCTGACACCCCCGCCCAGCATCCACTGGCCATGGGTCCAGGTGGTGTTGAAGCGGGCCAGGTGCATCGGGCTGGTGCTGGCGAAGCGGCTGCCATCGGGGTTGCTGCTGTAGCTGTAAGTGTAGCCGCCGGTCATGCTCCAGTGGTCGTTGATCGAACCGGAGACTTCGAACTCACCGCCCTGGGTGGTGATGCCGCGGCTGGCGATGTACGGCGAACTGCCATCGGGCAGCTTGATCTCACCACCGTTCGGGTCCAGTTCGGCCACGTTGTCCTGCTTCATGTAGAAGCCGTTCAACGCCGCGTACAGGCGGCCGCCGAAGAAGTCGGCCTTCAGGCCGTACTCGTAGTTGCCACCGGTGGTGGGGTCCAGCAGCTGGTTGTTGATGTCGCGGCGCGCGGTGGCCTGGAACACGTCCGAATAGCTGGCAAAGGCGGTGATGCTGCTGCTCAGGTCGTACAGCACGCCCACGTACGGGGTCAGCTCATGCGCGGTGGTGCGCGCGCTGCGGCTGGTGAACACGCCGTCGGTGTTGTAGTTGTCGGTGGTGGTGCGGTAATCGGAATAGCGCGCGCCGGCGATGATCTTCAGCGGGTCGATCGGATTCAGGCGCACGGCGGCGTAGTAGCCGGTTTCGGTGGTGTTCACCGTGCTGGACGGAATACCGTAGTTGTAGGTGGTCGGCTTGCCGATGTTGCCGTCCCAGCTGAAGATGCTGGGGAAGGCGGCCACGTTGTACGGGCGCGAGGTGATGCCGGCGCGGATGGTGTCCAGGTCACGGTCGTAGTGGTTGATGCCCACCACCAGCTCGTGCGAACGGCCGAACAGCTGGAACGGACCGGACGCGTACAGGTCGAAGGCATCTTCGCGGGTTTCCGAGACCGAGTAGGTATCGGCAATGCGCAGGCCCAGGCCGGTGACCGGGTCGGCCCAGTTGCCGGTGTTGGAACCGGCCAGCAGCAGCGAATCGGTGTCGGTGGCGCGGTGGTTGTAGGCCAGGCGGCCACTCCAGCCGGCGCCGAACTGCTGTTCCAGCGTGGCGAAGTAGTTGGTGCTTTCGCGGTTCCATTCGTTCCAGCGCGCTGCGGCGCTGTAGGAACGCGGCATGTGCGCGCGGCTGCCATCGCGGAAGTACAGCGGCGAGGCGCTCCAGGCGCCGCCATCGGAACCGGTCTTCAGGTAGTCGATGCCCGCACGCAGGCGGGTGCTGTCGGTCAGGTCGGCTTCGATCACCCCGTACAGGCTGGGCGATTTGTCATGCTGGAAGCGCACCCAGCTTTCCTTGTCGGTGTAGGCGCCGACGAAGCGCCCGCGCACGCGGCCACTCTTGCTGAGCGGGCCGGATACATCCACTTCGGCGCGCTTGTAATCCCACGAACCGGCGCTGAGGCTGGTGCTGGCCTGGAACGTTTCGGTCGGGCGCTTGCGCACCATGTTCACTGTGGCCGACGGGTTGCCCGAACCGGTCACCAGGCCGCTGGCGCCGCGCACCACTTCAATGCGCTCGTAGATGGATGTGTCGCTGAGGATCGAGTTGCCGCCGGCGCCAGTGGTGTAGTTGGTGGGAATGCCATCGAACATGAAGTTGTTGATGGCAAACCCACGCGCGTTGAACAGCGTGCGGTTGCTGTCATACGACTGGATGGTGACGCCCGGCGTCTGCTGCAGCACTTCGGAAATCGTGATGAGGTTGAAATCCTCGATGCGCTGGCGGGTGAACACGGTCAGCGACTGCGGGGTTTCACGCAGGGTCAACGGCAGCTTGGTGGCGGTGTTGGTGCCATAGACCTGGTAGCCCTCGGTGCGCTGGGTCACCATCACCCGGTCCAGTTCGGTGGTGGCCGGCGCAGTGTCCTGGGCCAACGCCGGCGAGGCGGCGCAGGCGAGGGACAAGGCGAGGGCGTTCCGGCGCAGGGCGCCAGAGTGCGTGTACTTCATGGAATGACCTTTCTAGTTCAGGAACGGGAAGACGGGCGTGGCGCCGGCTTGGCCGGGCTGCGGAAACTGAGCCAGAGCACCATGGCCCCGGCGCCTGCGGCGAGCACGCCGCACCAACCAACAAAACCCTGTGCAGCGCCCCAGGCTGTGATGCTGGCCAACAGGCTGGCGAGCAGCCCGAGCGCGCCCAGCACCTGCAGCAGGCGACGGCGCGGCGTTGGTGGCGCATTGCCGGCCACATCGCGGTGGTGGCGTTCCATTGCCATGGCCAGGCAGGCGAAGGCGGCGGCCGCCAACAGCAGTGCGAGCACGCTCATGCGCCCGCCTCGGCCGGCGTGGTGGCGCGTGCGGTGCGGGGCTTGCGCTGCGCCGGCACGAAACGGTGCACCTTGCGCGCGGCCCACAACAGGCTCGCGCCGATCAGCAGCAGGCCGATGTCGATGCCGGCTTTGGCGCCATCACCGTTGGCCAGCGCACTGACCGCGCCGCCCTGCCAGACCACCAGGTTGTACAGCGGCAGGCCCAGCGCCAACGCGCCGGCCAATGCCAGTTGTTCTACCCAGCCGCGTCGGGCCGGGCGCAGCATCGCGTGCACCACACAGGCGGCCCAGGCGTAGAAGAACACCTTCACCTCGGCATCGCTGCGGTTGGCCACGTCCAGCGGCAGCAGGCGGTTGCCCCACAGGAAGGCCAGCATCGCCACCGGCAGGCCGGTGACGAAGCCGATGTTCAGGCGTTCGACGATGCGGAAGCCCAGGTGCGGCCGCGCCGGATCCGGCAGCTGGGTGCGCCGCTTCACCGTCCACAGCACCAGCCCGGTGGCCACCATCAGCGTGCCGGCCACGCCGGAAAGGAAGAACAGCCAGCGCATCGTGGTGGGTGCGAAGCGCGCGGCATGCAGGCCGATCATGCCGTCGCGGGTGATGACGGCGGCCGAACGCGGCGGCGCCGCATCCAGCAGGTTGCCGCGCGCATCGAAGGCCAGCGTGTCGGCAGCGCCAGCGATCTGGTCGCCCTGCTGGCGGCGCACGCTGATGCGCATCGCCGCATCGGCAGGCTGCTCGACCTGCAGCGAGGCCGCATGGCCGCCGCCCCATTGCACTTCGGCACGGCGCAGCACCTCGGCCAGCGCCGGCGGCGTCGCGGCCACCCCACTGGCCTCGGCCTTCTCCGCACGCGGGAACAGTTCGGCGAAGAACGCATCGCGGCCACCGGGGTAGTTCGCATCCACCGCCCACGGCATGTACAGGGTCATCAGGGTGATCAGACCGGTGTAGGTGATCATCAGATGGAACGGCAGTGACAGCACCGCAAGCGCATTGTGGCCGTCCAGCCAGGTACGTTGGCCTTTGCCGCGGCGGAAGGTGAAGAAGTCGGTGAAGATCTTCTTGTGGGTGATGATACCGCTGATGATCGCCACCAGCATCAGCATGGAACAGGCACTGATGAACCAGCGCGCCCACAGCACCGGCACGTAGTGCAGATCGAAATGCAGGCGGTAGAAGAAATTGCCGCCGCGTGTTTCGCGTACCTGCACCGGGGTGCCGTCGGCATCCAGAGTGGCCTGGTTGGGATTGCGCTGGCCGCGCCGGCGTTCCTTCTCGCCCTTCGGCTGCCAACTGACGGTGGTGGCGCTGCTGCGCGAATCGGGGAGTTCGATGCTCCAGCGCTGCGCGTCGGCTGCGGTGCGGGCCAGGAACTGCTGGGCTTGGTTCACTGCGGTGGTGGCATCGGCGGGCAGGCCGACTTCCGGCTGCATCCAGCGGGTCAGTTCTTCCTTCCAGTACGACGCGGTACCGGCAATGAAGATCAGGAACAGCACCCAGCCGACCACCAGGCCCGACCAGGTGTGCAGCACCGATTGTGATTGCCGGATGCCGCCCAGGTTGTCGGCGCTGCTCATGCGATGTTCCCGCGCAGCAGCCAAGCGATCAGTGCAGCGAGTGCGCCCGCGGCCAGCAGACCCAGTGCGGCGCGCAGAGTGCTGCGCGCGGCATAGGCCCAGATGGCGGCCAGGGCGTAGACCACGAACGCGGCCATGGTCGCCACCAGGGTGGCATCGGCCCTGGCGCCGGGCAGCAGGCGCGCCAGCGCGGCAGCCCAGCAGGCGGCCACCGCGTAACCGCCCAGCAGCGCCAGCAGCCCGCGGGCCCAGAGCAGGCCATGACCGCTAACGCGCGCCACACGCTTGGCCGGCGCAGCGCCGGCAGCAGAAGGAGAGGTAGGAGCGGCCATCGCCGAAGTCAATGAGAACCGTGTGCAATTGCGATTGAATGCTATTTGACACCGGTGGCCCTGTCGAGCCCCCCATCCGGGGGATGCGGCCGTCTACAGCTTGCGCACTACAGTGGCGTGCGCGGGCAGCGGCTGTCTGTTGTTGTCCAGCGGTTGCATGTAGGGAACGGCTGAACCGTTGTCACGCTGGATCAAGGAAGAGTGGGCTTCGCCAGCGCCGAAGCGATGGCGTTCACTCCATTGGCGCAGCGCTACCAGCAGTGGGAACAGCTCCAGGCCGGCGGCGGTGAGCACGTATTCCTGGTAGGCCGAACCATCGGAGGCCGGCTGCAGCTGCAGGATGCCGGCCTCGACCAGCCTGCGCAGGCGATCGCTGAGGATGTTGCGCGCCGCGCCGAGGCTGCGCTGGAAGTCGCCGAAGCGACTGACGCCGTCGAAGGCATCGCGGATCACCAGTAGCGACCAACGATCACCGAGCAGGTCGGCGCTGCGGGCGACGGGGCAGGGGCTGTCAGCGTGCATGGCGGGCGTCTCCAAATGTGGTTGCAGTTTAAAACCAACATCGCTAGCCTGCATCCAGTTTCAATGTGCAACTACATCGCAATGGCCGCATCCATTCCCCGACCGTTGCTGGTCCTGCTGGCCGTTGCCGCAGGCGCCAGCGTCGCCAACGTCTATTACGCACAACCGCTGCTGGATCAGCTGGCGCAGGCGTTTGCGCTGGATCGCGCGGTGGCGGGCGCGGTACTGGCCGCTACCCAGGCTGGCAGCGTGCTGGCACTGCTCAGACTGCTTCCGCTGGCTGACCGCGGTGACCGCCGCCGGCTGTTGCGATTACAGCTGATGGCACTGGTGGTGGCGTTGGTGTGGCTGGCGGCGGCACGCACCGCGGTGTGGCTGCTGTCGGGCATGCTGCTGGCCGGGCTGCTGGGCACGGCGCTGACCCAGGGGTTGATCGCCTATACCGCCACGCTGTCGCCGCCCGAGCAGCGCGGTCGCAGCGTAGGTGTGGTGCAGGGGGGAGTGTTCATCGGCCTTCTGCTGGCGCGCGTGCTATCGGGCGTGGTGGCGGCCAGTGCTGGCTGGCGGGCGGTCTATCTGCTTTCAGCGCTGCTGATGGCAGCCTTGGCAGGGGTGCTGTGGCGGCGGCTGCCGGCGGTTCCGGTGCCGTCGATACCGCCGCGCTGGTCGGCGCTGCTGTGCTCGATGCTGGGCATGCTGCGGCGGGATCGAACGCTGCGCGAGCGTGCTCCGCTGGCGCTGCTGCTGTTTGCCGGCCTCAATGTGTTCTGGGCAGCGGCACCGCTGCCACTGTCGGCACCGCCGTTGAACTGGTCGACCGCCGCCATCGGTGCCCTCGGCCTGGCCGGTGTGCTCGGTGCACTGATGGCGGCGCGTGTGGGGCACTGGATGGATCGTGGCTTCGCCCATCGGGTCAGCCTCGGCGCGCTGCTGCTGATGCTGCTCGCCTGGTGGCCGCTGCTGGGGCTTCAACAGTCGGTGTCGCTGCTGCTGCTGGGCGTGGTCGTGCTCGACCTCGGTGGGCAGGCACTGCATGTGTCGAACCAGGCGCTGCTGCTGCGTGCACCGGCGGAACAACATGGGCGCCTGGTGGCGCTGTACATGCTGTTCTACGCGGTGGGCAGCGGCATCGGTGCGGCGGCCGGGCCGTGGGTGCAGGCCCGGCATGGTTGGGCCGCGGTGTGCCTGCTGGGGGCGGGCATCGCAGTGCTGGCACTGCTGTGGTGGGGATGTGGGGCATACCGCGGCATGCCCCTGCGGAGCGACACGCCCGTCCGGCGTTGACGCTACCGCTGCAATGCGCGCCGCCCCGGCGCCTCCTCCAACGCCTCGCTGGCCACCACCACGCGGTTGCGGCCGCTGCGCTTGGCCTCGTACATCGCGGCGTCGGCGCGCGCCATCAGCCGCTCGTAATCCGGGTGGCCGTCATGGCCGGCCACGCCGATGCTGGCGGTCAGTGCCAGTACCTGTCCATTGGCCAGGGCCACCGGCGACTGTGCGATCTGCCGGCGCAGGCTTTCGGCAATCACTTCGGCCTGCGATTCGCTGGCCGCGACCAGCACCACCACGAATTCTTCGCCGCCATAGCGGAACAGATAATCGCTGCCGCGGGTGAGCTGGCCGAGCAGGCCGGCCACGTGCTGCAACGCGCGGTCGCCGGCATCATGGCCGTGGCCGTCGTTGATGGCCTTGAAATGATCCAGATCGAGCAGCAGCAGCGAGAACGGCGTGTGGTTGCGCGTGGCCAGCTCGATCTCCCTGCGCAGTACCGTCGGCAGGAAACGGCGGTTGAGCAGGTTGGTCAGGGCGTCGCTGCCGGCATCCAGTTCGCCGATGCGCTCGAACAGCAGTGTCATCAGCGTGCGGATGGCTGCCAGGTCTTCGCGGATCAATGGCAGCCCGGCCAGCCGCTGGGCAGTGGCGTCGGTGGCGGCCTGTTGCAGGCGATCATCGATACGCGCCATCAACTGCCCGACCTGCTGGGTCTCGCTGCTTTCACCGAAGCTGGGGATGCCCTTGTGGGTGAACCACAGGCCGAACTCGGAGCTGGCCAGGCTGGCACTGTCGCTGCCCTGCACATGGCCGGCCAGGGCGTACAGCAGGGCGTTCTCCCAATCCAGCAGCAGGGCGCGCTGACGCTCGCGCTCGGTGCTGACGTTCTGCACCAGCGAGAACAACCGGTAGGCCGCATCGGCACGAGTGGAGCGTTCGCGCGCATGGGTGTAAGCCAGGGTCATGCCTTCCATGGCGATGTCCATGATCGCGCTGAGGCAGTCGATGGCGGCGAAGGCGGTGGCACTGTCGGGCGCAGTGTCGCGCAGGCGCACGAACAGCTCGTGCTTGAGCACGCGCGCGCCACGGGTCACCAGGTCGACGGGAATGCCGACCCGCGCGTGCACATCGCCGATCACCCGTTGCGAGGCGACGGTGGTGGCGATGCCGGCGGCATCGGTGGTCAGCAACTGCACCAGCCAGCGCTGCATGGCCGGTTGCAGGCGCTGCTTGACCTGCTCATGGGACAGGAAACGGCGTGCCCGTGCATCCTGCAGCAGCACTTCGTAGAAGCGCTGGGCCAGCGCGGGCGGGGCATCGGTGGCAGCGGCGCGCAACAGCGCGGTGGCGGCCGGGCCGGCCTGTTGCAGGCAATGCTGCCACGCCTCGGCCAACGGCTGGCTGGCATCGTCCAATTGGGGTGATTCCACGTCGATCTCTGGCTGCGTACGGCAAACCACCGGTATCGGCGGTGGTGGCGTGCGGTTGATGGCGGGTGAGCCGGCCAGTTTAAGCGCGATGCAGGCTTGCCCGGTGCGCAAAGCACATCGCGCCTGCTGCTGCAATGAGTGAACGCATTTGAGAATCAATCGCATTAATGGGAGAATGCGCGCACGGAACGGGCCGCAGGCGACTGCAGCGACGCTCCGCCTCCCCCCTCGTCGTCGCCTCAAGCCCTTTGCCAGAGGCCCCGTTGCCCTGCCAGAAGGTCCAGATCATGTCCCGAGCCGTTGTCCTTTCGCCGCGCCCGCTGGCGCTCGCCGTTGCCGCCCTGCTGGCGGGCAGCGCCCTGACCGCCCAGGCCGGAACCGACGCAACCGATATCGACACGGTGCACGTCACTGCCTCGCAGATCGCGCGGCAGGCGCTGGGCACCTCGACCATCACCGCCGAGGACATCGCCAAGCGCCCGCCGGCCAACGACATCGCCGAACTGCTGCGCACCATGCCGGGCGTCAACCTGACCGGCAACAGTGCTTCCGGCCAGTACGGCAACAACCGCCAGATCGACCTGCGCGGCATGGGCCCGGAAAACACCCTGATCCTGGTTGACGGCAAGCGCATCGGCGCACGCGATGCGGTGCGCATGGGCCGCAGCGGCGAGCGCAACACGCGCGGCGACACCAATTGGGTCCCCGCGGAGATGATCGAGCGCATCGAAGTGCTGCGCGGACCGGCGGCAGCCCGCTACGGTTCCGGCGCTTCCGGCGGCGTGGTCAACATCATCACCAAGCGCCCGACCGGCGACCTGACCGGCGCGGTTGACCTGTATGGCCTGGTGCCCGAGCACAGTGCCGAAGGCGGCAGCGAACGCGTCGGCCTGCAGCTGAGCGGACCGATGACCGATACCCTGTCGTTCCGGCTATACGGCAACCTCAACAAGACCGACGCCGATTCGCTGGACCTCAACCGCCAGTACGCGACCAACCCGAATGCCGTACCGCCGGCTGGCCGCGAAGGCGTCAAGAACCGTGACATCAACGCGCTGCTGCGCTGGGACCTCACCGCCGACCAAGTGGTCGAGTTCGAAGCCGGCACCAGCCGCCAGGGCAACATCTATGCCGGCGACCGCGCCGTCAGCACCACCGGCACCTCGACCGGTGTCGATCTGGCCGCGCTGGCCGACGGCAAGGCGGAAACCAACCGCATGTACCGCAACACCGGTGCGATCACCCATCGTGGCCGCTGGGGCGACGTGACCTCGCGGCTCACGGCCGCGGTCGAGGCGGTGAACAACTCGCGCATCAATGAAGGCCTGGCCGGTGGCCCGGAAGGCAGCTTCAACGGCACCGACTGGTCGACCTCGCGCCTGCGCAATTACCAGCTGGATGGCGAAGTGAGCTTCCCGACCACGCTGGGCGGCGCCGAGAACATCTGGACGCTGGGCTTTGAATACCTGGACAGCCGCCTGACCGATCCGTACTCGATGAGCCAGTCCAGCAGCAGCGGTGGCGGTCTCCCCGGCCTGTCGGCCGACCGTGCACGCGGCAAGGCCGATGCCCAGACCACTGCGGTGTTCGTGGAAGACAACATCTACCTGGGCGAGCGCTGGATCGTCACCCCGGGCCTGCGCTTCGACCACCACAGCCAGTTCGGCAACAACACCAGCCCAAGCCTCAACGCGCAGTTCCGCATCAACAGCGACTGGGTGGTGAAGGGCGGCATCGCGCGCGCCTTCAAGGCACCGAACCTGTACCAGTCGAATCCGGACTACCTGTACTACACCCGCGGCAATGGTTGCCCGAATGCGTTGCCGAGCCTGGGTGCCGGCTGCTACATGCGCGGCAACGCGGACCTGAAGGCGGAAACCAGCGTGAACAAGGAACTGGGTGTGGAGTGGGCGCCGCAGAGTGGCTGGCAGGCGTCGCTGACCTACTTCCACAACGACTACAAGGACAAGATCCAGGCCGGCTACGACCAGATCGGCCTGACCGCCGATGGCAGGGGCCGCATCTTCCGCTGGGAGAACGCGCCGAAGGCGATCGTGCAGGGGCTGGAAGGCAACCTGGTGATCCCGCTGCTGGGCGAGCAGGGCAACCGCCTGAAGTGGAGCAACAACTTCACCTACATGGTGGAGAACGAGAACAAGACCACGCGCCAGCCGCTGTCGGTGATCCCCAAGTATACGATCAACACCATGCTGGACTGGCAGGCCACCGACAAGCTGTCGCTGCTGCTGACCGGTACCTTCTATGGCAAGCAGAAGCCGGCCACCACCAACATCAACAATGATCCGCGCTGCACCGGCACCTGCGATCCGTCGCTCGCGCTGCAGGATCGCGGGGCGTACAACATCTGGGGCGTGAGCGCGCGCTACAGGGTGACCGAGACGGTCAGCTTCGGCTTCGGTGTGAACAACCTGGCCGACAAGCGCCTGTTCCGCGAGGCCAACAGCAGCGATGCCGGTGCGGCGACCTACAACGAGCCGGGTCGCGCGTACTGGGCCAGCCTGCGCTTCGGCTTCTGATCGGACGCGGACTTCACTCCGCTGTGATCGCCGGGGCGGGCCTGGCGCCACCGGACGGGCTCCGGTAGCGCCGGGCCCGGCCCGGTGAGGGACCGCGTGGCCTGCAATGTTATAAACACCGTGATAGTTTCCCCACGCACGCACGCGTAGCCTGCGTCCATCGCAAAGGAGCTGTTGCCATGGGCCACGACCACGATCACCTGCCATCCGAGATCCGCCACGAGAAACCCCTGTGGTGGGCGCTCGGCCTGACCTCCACCTTCCTCGTCGTCGAAGTGGTGGGCGCGTTCTGGACCAACAGCCTGGCGCTGTTGTCCGATGCCGCGCACATGGCCACCGACGCACTGGCGCTGATGATCGCGCTGGTGGCGGTGCGACTGAGCCGGCGCCCGCCGGATGCACGGCGCACCTACGGCTATGCACGCCTGGAAGCGCTGGGCGCGATGATCAACGGCGCGATGCTGTTCGTGGTCGCCGCCTACATCCTGTGGGAGGCGGTGGGACGTTTCCGCGAGCCGCAGGAGATCGCTTCCTCCGGCATGCTGGTGATCGCCGCCGCGGGCCTCATCATCAACCTGATCTCGATGCGCCTGCTGCAGGCCGGCAGCGGCGAGAGCCTCAACGTGAAGGGCGCCTACCTGGAAGTGTGGGCGGACATGCTGGGCTCGGTGGCGGTGATCGCCGGCGCGTTGTTGATCAAGTGGACCGGCTGGAAGCCGATCGACCCGATCCTGGCCGTGCTGATCGGCCTGTGGGTACTGCCGCGCACCTACGTGCTGATGCGCGAGGCGATCAACGTGCTGCTGGAAGGCGTGCCCAAGGGCATGGACGTGGCCAAGGTGCGCGACAGCCTGTCCGGCCACGCGGCCGTGCTGGACGTGCATGACCTGCACGTGTGGGCGCTGGCTTCCAGCACGCCGGCACTGACCGCGCACATCGTGATGCGCGACGGCACCGATGCCGATGTGCTGCGCCGTGAACTGGGTGGCCGCCTGCACGATGACTTCGGCATCGAGCATGTGACGCTGCAGATCGAGGCGGACCACTGCGGCGAAGCCTGTGGCGAACCGGCGCCGGCCAAGGGCGGCGAGCACGAGGGCCATGAGGGCCACGACCACGGCGAGGACGCGCAGGGCCATCGCGGCCACGTGCATCGTTGATCGAAGATGATGCGCGTGCCGGGAGATGCCCGGCGCAGCTATTCGTCCCGGCGCGAGGCCAGCCGATCCGCCAACCGGGTCGGCTCCGGCAGGCGGTAGCCACGCAGTGTGCGCTGCACCCAGTCCAGCGCGGTATCCGCGCTGACCCGATGGCCGCCGGCCACGAACAACGGCTTGCAGCGCACCTTGCTGCGCAGTACCCAGCCCAGTTGTTCATTGCCGTCCAGCAGCGGCGTATGCGCGCCGGCCTCGGCGCCCGGTTCGACGAAGCGGCCCACCAGTTTCGACTTGGCCACGCCGATGCTTGGCAGGTCGGTGACCACGCCCAGGTGGGCGGCGATGCCCAACCGGCGCGGATGGCTGATGCCGTGGCCATCGACGAACACCAGGTCGGGCGCGTGCGGCAGCAAGGCCAGCGTCGCCAGCAGCGCGGGCAATTCGCGGAAGCTGAGCAGGCCGGGGATGTAGGGCATCACCGTGGGAATGCGCGCGATCTCCTGCGCGACAGGCCGTAGCGTCGTTGCGTCCAGCAGTACCGCGGCCGCGCGGGTGGTGGCGCCGTCATCCTCGAAGCCGACATCCAGCCCGGCCAGCCAGCGCACGTTGCGGGGCAGCCGGTCCTGGCGTTCCACCCGGCCGACCAGCTGAAGCTGCTGCGCGCGGGCGGCACTGACGCTGCCTTCCCAGCGCCCGGGATCGATCATCGTATTCATTGGCCACAGCATCGCATGCGCGGCGCCACGGTCCGGTGAGCAGCGCCCGGGGCTACAATGGGCGCCTGCCTTTCCTCGCATTGGAGACCCTGCAGTGACCCGTAAACTCGTACTGTTGCGCCATGGCCAGAGCCAGTGGAACCTGGACAACCGCTTCACCGGCTGGGTCGATGTCGACCTCACCGAGCAGGGGCGCCGGGAAGCGGCCGCCGCCGGCCGCCTGATGCGCGAGGAAGGCCTGCAGTTCGATGTCGCCCACACCTCCGTGCTCAAGCGTGCCATCCACACCCTGCAGGGTGCGCTGGCCGAGCTGGAACAGGACTGGCTGCCGGTGAACAAGTCCTGGCGCCTCAATGAGCGCCACTACGGCGGCCTGCAGGGCCTGGACAAGGCCGAGACCGCCGCCAAGCACGGCGAGGAGCAGGTCAAGGTGTGGCGTCGTTCGTACGACATCCCGCCGCCGCCGATGGAGCTGGAAGATCCGGGCCACCCGATCCATGACCGCCGCTACGCGGGCCTGGACCACAATGCGCTGCCGGGCACCGAATCGCTGGCAACCACCCTGGACCGCGTGCTGCCGTACTGGCACGACGCCATCGCGCCGCAGCTGAAGGACGGCAAGACCGTGCTGGTCACCGCCCACGGCAACTCGCTGCGCGCGCTGTACAAGTACCTCAACAACGTCTCGCGCGAGGAAATCCTCGAGCTGAACATTCCGACTGGCATCCCGCTGCTGTTCGAACTGAACGACGACCTGACGGTGAAGTCGTTCCGCTACCTGGGCGACCCGGAAGCGGCGCGCAAGGCCGCTGAAGCCGTAGCCAACCAGGGCAAGGCGAAATAAAGAAGAAGGCCGGCGCAAGCCGGCCTTTCTTTATCTGGATCGCTGCTCATTGGAATCGGAGTTCTGGCCGGTGGCCTTCTGTTCCTGAAGGTCGAGAATGAAGGCAGCTGCCGAAATTGGGGGCGGTGAGGCCAATCCATAGATCCATTTCGAGGCCTTCAAATAGGTTCCGATCCCGAGAAAATCGATGACTACATCAACGAAGATTGAGGTGAGTCCCTTAACCACGCGGGATTGATCGGCCTGTCCCCTGATTGCCTTTGCCGTGGCATCGCGAATTTCGGCGGTCACATCGAGGTAGCTTCTCGCCGCATCCTCAATGTTCTTGGCCGCAATATAGCGACGGAACTGCTTGGTATAATCATTGGTGGCAATGTGATCGAAAATCATGGGGTCAGGCCCCTGGATTGACACGCAGTTATCGACCATTGCATTGATTACAAAGCTTCCGGTCCTTGCCTTTGTGTTGTCGTCCTGGGTTGGGTGGAACTGTGTTGGGAATCGCTTGGCAAAAAGCTCCTGCGAGAAGGAGTTCAATGAAAGCGTGATGGGGAGCGATTTCTCAAGCGCCTTGTGAATTGCGATATCAGTTGCGAGGGTTGCAGGAGAGTTGGAATTGGCAATGCAATGGACGCCGAGAATGTCAAGAGGGCGCGTGTGATTGTCGATTCTTCGGCCTTTGGAATTCCACCAGTATGCTCCGGCATTTTCTGCTCTCGGCCAATACTCATCAAAGTTCCGACTGATCACCTCGCGCATGCTGTCATCCCCGTAGTCCGGAGGAAGTTTCAGCGCGCTCCTTACGTCTTCCTGTACATGAGTGGGTTGCTTGTCGATCTCTTGGTCCAGATAGCGGATGCTTGGGTGCCCGCGCAGGGATTGCGGGCAGAGGCTTTCGCAAAGGAACCAGATTTCGTCATAGAACACTGTCAGTGCTAACGAATTTTCAAGGATTGGATTCGGAGCGCCTACGCCATCATTCCTTGTCTGGCTCGCTGTATTCTGGTAGTCGTAGAACGTCGGGCCGCTGAGGCCGATGAATATCCTGGACGTCATTGTTGCCCTCCTGGCAGATTACCCGCGTGGCGTGTTGGTGGCGGTAGTTGTATAGAAACTGCAGCTCCTGCAATTTGCACAAGGCGCCATCTGACGTCAATGCGCGTGGCCGACATTGTGTGGCACCCGGGATTGGGTGTGACCTTTGGCGGTCCCCGTCCGACGTGTCTGGGGCTACCCTGTGAAATTACCCGCAGGAGAGCCTCATGAACGTCCGCAATCTGGTCCCGCTGGGCCTGACGATCGCCATCGCCGCCTCGCTGGCTGCCTGTGGCAAGAATGAATCCGCGCCGGCCGCCACCGCCGATGCCAAGCCGGCCTTCGATCAGTCGCAGATCAAGACGCCGCTGATCTCGCTCAACAGCGCCGATCTGGACCCGGCCATTTCGGCCTGTACCGACCTCAATGGCTTCGTCAACAGCAAGTGGCTGAAGGCCAACCCGGTGCCGGGCGACCAGACTACCTGGGGCAGCTTCGAGATCCTGCGCGAGCGCTCGCTGGAAGTGCAGCACGCGCTGGTACAGCAGGCCGCCGCCAGCCAGGCCAAGGCCGGTTCGGTGGAAGCCAAGATCGGTGACATCTGGAAGACCGGCAACGACGAAGCGAAGATCGAAGCCGCCGGCCTGGCGCCGCTGCAGCCGACGCTCGACAAGATCGGCGCGCTGAACGACACCGCCGCCATCACCCAGTACCTGCGCGACAGCCAGGCCGAGGGCAAGGGCGTGCTGTTCTCGCTGTTTGCCAACGCCGATTACAAGGATTCGGCCAACGTCATCGCCTATGTTGGCCAGGGCGGCCTGGGCCTGCCGGAGAAGGGCTACTACTTCGATGACGCCCAGGCCAAGATCCGCGACGCCTACGTGGCCTACATCGCGCAGGTGCTGACCCTGTCCGGCGTGGATGCTGCGCAGGCGGCCGAGCAGGCCAAGGCCGTGATGGCCTTCGAAACCCGCCTGGCCAAGGCCTCGATGTCGCGCATCGAAATGCGTGACCCGGCCAAGCGCTACAACCCGCTCAGCGCCGCCGACGCCGACAGGCTGACCCCGAACTTCAGCTGGACCGCGCTGTTCGACACCCTGAAGGTGCCGGCCGCGCAGAAATTCTCGCTGGCCCAGCCGGGTTTCTTCGGTGAAATGGACAAGATGCTGGCCGACGTGCCAGCCAGCACCTGGCAGGCCTACCTGCGCTTCCACACCATCGACGACGCCTCGCCGTACCTGAGCAGCCAGTTCGAGAAGGCCAACTTCGATTTCTACGGCACCACCCTGCGTGGCCAGAAGGAGATGCAGCCGCGCTGGAAGCGCGTGCTGGAATCGGTGAACGGTGGCATGGGTGAAGCCATGGGCCAGCTGTACGTCGACGCCGTGTTCCCGGCCGAATCGAAGGTCGCCATGCAGCACCTGGTGGAAAACCTGTCGCAGGCGCTGAAGGCGCGCCTGGAGCAGCTGCCGTGGATGGGCGAAGAGACCAAGAAGAAGGCACTGGAAAAGTGGGCCAGCTTCACCCCGAAGATCGGCTACCCCGACAAGTGGCGTGACTGGGCCGGCCTGCAGACCAACGGTGACAGCTACCTGGGCAACATGCAGGCGGCACGTGCGTTCAACTACCGCTACATGCTGGACAAGATCGGCAAGCCGGTGGACAAGACCGAGTGGGGCATGACTCCGCAGACGGTCAACGCCTACTACAACGCCACCAAGAACGAGATCGTGTTCCCGGCGGCGATCCTGCAGGCGCCGTTCTTCGACGCCAAGGCCGATCCGGCGCTGAACTACGGCGGCATCGGCGCGGTCATCGGCCACGAGATGATGCACGGCTACGATGACTCGGGCAGCCAGTTCGCCGCCAACGGCAACTTCGACAACTGGTGGACCGACGGTGACCGCAAGGCCTTCACCGAGCGTACCGACCAGTTGGTCGCGCAGTTCGACGGCTACGAGTCGGTGCCGGGCGTGTTCGTGAAGGGCAAGCTGACCCTGGGCGAGAACATCGGCGACCTGGGCGGCCTGACCGTGGCCTACGACGCGCTGCAGATGGCGCTGAAGGAAGACCCGAAGGCGAATGTCGACGTCGATGGCCACAGCCAGGACCAGCGCTTCTTCATGAACTGGGCCACCGTGTGGCGTCGCAATTTCACTGATGGTGAACTGCGCGTGCGTCTGAACACCGATCCGCACGCCCCGGCGAACTTCCGTGCCAACGGTGCGCCGTCGAACATGCCGTCCTTCGCTGCCGCGTTCCAGTGCAAGGCCGGCGACGCGATGGTGCGTGCCGACGACAAGCGCGTGGTGATCTGGTAATCGATCGCACGTGATGCGTATTGCGAAAGGCCCGGCGAAAGCCGGGCCTTTTGTTTGCCGGCCCGGTGGCGCCGGATCGGTAGAGTCGACCGTTGGTCGACTATCGCGCGCAGCGCGGGATGTTCGCGATCTGGACGAAGGGCAGTCGACCAACCGGCCCGACGAAACCCGCTTGGTAGAGTCGACCGTTGGTCGACTATCGCGCGCAGCGCGGGATGTTCGCGATCTGGACGAAGGGCAGCCGACCAACCGGCCCGACGAAACCCGCTTGGTAGAGTCGACCGTTGGTCGACTATGGCGCGCAGCGCGGGATGTTCGCGATCTGGACGAAGGGCAGTCGACTAACAGTCGACTCTACCGGTGCGTCGGCGGGCGCGTCAGTTCATGCCCGGCGGCAGGCAGTTACGCCAGCGCTGGCTCCTGCGCCAGCAGGCGATGGAAGCGCTGCAGCACGTAAGGATCGACCAGGCCACCGGATTGGTTCTCGATGATGCCCAGCGCAGCCTCGCGCGCCATCGCGGCACGATAGGGACGCACGCTGGTCATCGCATCGTAGGCATCGGCGATGGTGACGATACGCGCGCCCAGCGGAATGCTCTCGCCGCGCAGGCCATCGGGATAGCCGCTGCCATCGAAGGCTTCGTGGTGGGCTCGGATCAGCCGTGCGACCGGTGCCGCATCGCTGCGCCCGGTGGCCAGGAAGATATGCTCGCCGCGCACCGGGTGCTCACGCATGATCGCGCGCTCTTCGTCGGTGTGCCGGCGCGGGGCCAGCAGCACGTCGTCGGGAATGCCGATCTTGCCGATGTCGTGAAAGCGGGCGGCCAGGCCGATCTGTTCGCAGGCCTCGGTGTCGAGGTCGCAGTGCGCGGCCAGGCGCTGCGCGAGCAGGCCGACACGGTCGCAATGGTGGCGGGTGTAGGCGTCGCGCATCTGCAGCGACATCGAGAGGGCATCGATCAGGCAGGCCTGCGCGTGCAGCAGGTCGGGGGCGGGTACGGCGTCAGGAAACATGGGCATCCACCCGCACCGGGTGGGGACCGGTGCGGGGTATTCGGGGGCGATCAACCCGGGGCGAGGGTGGTCAGGAGGGCGCGGGCCGCGTTGAAGCGGTCTTCCGGCAACGGCAGCGGATGCTTGATGCGCAGCTTGTCGGGCCCTTCCATGGCGTAGAGGTTCGGTTGCTTCTGGATCAGCTGGATCACCGCCATCGGGTCGATGTTCGGCTTGGACTCGAACACGATGCGGCCACCGTTCTCGCCCAGGTCCAGCTTGCGGATGCCGAGCGTGTTGGCCTTCAGCTTCAGCTCGGCGATGGCGAACAGGTGCTTGGCCGCATCCGGCAGCAGGCCGAATCGGTCGATCATCTCCACCTGCAGCTCGCGTAGTGCATCGCTGTCGCGTGCGCTGGAGATGCGCTTGTACAGGGTCAGGCGGGTGTGCACGTCCGGCAGGTAGTCTTCCGGAATCAGCGCCGGCACATGCAGCTCGACTTCTGCGCCGCGCACTTCCTCGCCGGCATCCAGGTCGGGAAGCTTGCCCTGCTTGATGCTGCGGACCGCGCGTTCCAGCAGTTCGGTGTACAGGCTGAAGCCGACCTCGGCCATCTGTCCGCTCTGGTCCTCGCCCAGCAGTTCGCCGGCACCGCGGATCTCCAGATCGTGCGTGGCCAGGGTGAAGCCGGCGCCGAGTTCGTCCATCGAGGCGATCGCTTCCAGGCGCTTTTCCGCATCCGGGGTGATCGAACGACGATCGGGTGCCACCAGGTAGGCGTAGGCGCGATGGTGCGAACGACCGACACGGCCGCGCAGCTGATGCAGCTGGGCCAGGCCGAAGCGGTCGGCGCGGTTGATGATGATGGTGTTGGCGTTGGGGATGTCGATGCCCGACTCGATGATCGTGGTCGACAGCAGCACGTTGAAGCGCTGCTTCTGGAAATCCAGCATCACCTTTTCCAGCTCGCGCTCGGGCATCTGGCCGTGGGCGATGCCGATGCGCGCCTCCGGCACCAGCTCGGACAGCTCGCGCTGCATGCGGCCGATGCTCTCCACGTCGTTGTGCAGGAAGTACAGCTGGCCGCCGCGCGCCAGCTCGCGCTGGAAGGCTTCGCGCAGCAGCGCGTTGTCCCACTGCGTGATGAAGGTCTGCACCGCCAGCCGGTTCGGCGGCGGGGTGGCGATGATCGAGAGGTCACGCAGGCCGGCCATGGCCATGTTCAAGGTGCGCGGGATCGGCGTGGCGGTCAGGGTCAGCAGGTGCACGTTGGCGCGCAGCGCCTTCAATGCTTCCTTCTGGCGCACGCCGAAACGCTGTTCCTCGTCGACGATGACCATGCCCAGGTCCTTGAACTTCACGTCCGGCTGCAGCAGGCGGTGGGTGCCGACGATGACGTCGATGGTGCCGGCGGCGACCTTCTCCAGTTCGGCCTTGATTTCCTTGCTGGTCTTGAAGCGCGACAGCACTTCGACCTTCATCGGGTAGTCGGCGAAGCGGTCGCGGAAATTGCGGAAATGCTGTTCGGCCAGCAGCGTGGTCGGCACCAGCACGGCCACCTGCTTGCCAGCGCTGGCGGCGGCGAAGGCGGCGCGCACGGCCACCTCGGTCTTGCCGAAGCCGACGTCGCCGCAGACCACGCGGTCCATCGGCTGGCTGCTGGCCAGGTCGCGCAGGGTGGCGTCGATCGCGGCCAGCTGGTCCGGGGTCTCCTCGAACGGGAAACCGGCCGCGAACGGTTCGTACATCGCGCGGTCCACCTGCAGTGCCAGGCCGGCACGCGCCTGGCGGCGGGCCTGGATCTCCAGCAGTTCGGCGGCCACGTCGCGCACCTTCTCGGCGGCCTTGCGCTTGGCCTTGCTCCACTGCTCGCCGCCGAGCGAATGCAGCGGCGCGGTTTCCGCAGATGCACCGGAATAGCGACTGATCAGGTGCAGCTGGGCCACCGGCACATACAGGCGGTCGCCCTTGGCGTATTCGATTTCGAGGAACTCGCCGGGCATGCCGCCGACGTCCATCGCGATCAGGCCACGGTAGCGGCCCACGCCATGGTCCTCGTGCACGATCGGTGCGCCTTCGGTCAGCTCGCCGAGGTCGCGGATGATCGCTTCCGGCTCGCGGCCGGCACGGCGCGTGCGGCGGGTGCTGCCGGCGCGCTCGGGGAACAGCTGGCGCTCGGTCAGCACCGCGATGCGCGGATCGTCCAGCGCGAAGCCGTCTTCCAGCGGCGCCACCGCGATCGCGAAGCGCGCGTCGTCGGCGAGGAAGCTGGGCAGGTCGGCCACCACCGGTGGCTTCAGCTCGGCGGCCTGCAGCACTTCCAGCAGGGCTTCACGGCGGCCCGGCGAATCGGCGGCGATCAGCACGCGGCCCGGGTAGTGGCCGAGGAAGGACTTCAGTGCATCACCGGCCGGTGCCTCGCGCGCAGCCACCGGCAGCGGCGGCAACGGCTGGTCGCCCAGCGCGTGCGCATCGGCGATGCGTGCGTGGTCGGCCGACCACACTTCGATGCGCGGTGCATCGTTCAGGCGCTCGCGCAGCAGTTCCGGCGACAGGTACAGCGCCGACGGCGGCAGCAGCGGGCGCTCCACATCATGGCGGCGCTGTTCGTAGCGCTCGCCGGTCTGTGCCCAGAACGTCTCGGCGGCTTCACCGGCACCGGCACAGACCACCGGCAGGCTGCCGCTGGGCAGGTAATCGAACAGGGTCGCGGTGCGCTCGAAGAACAGCGGCAGGTAGTACTCGACGCCGGCCGGGGCCAGCCCGGACTTCAGGTCCTGGTACAGCGCGCTGCGCCGGGTATCGACATCGAAGCGCTCGCGCAGCGTGGCCAGCACGCGGGCGATGCTGGCCTCGTCCATCGGCACTTCGCGGCCGGGCAGCATGTGCACGGCCTCGACCTTGTCCAGCGAGCGCTGGCTTTCCGGGTCGAACGCGCGGATCGAGTCGATGTCCTCGTCCAGCAGCTCTACCCGCAGGGGCTCGTCGGCCCCCATCGGGAACACGTCGAGCAGGCCACCGCGCACGGCGAAGTCGCCCGGGTCCATCACCTGCGGCACGTTACGGTAGCCGGCGCTTTCCAGGCGGCGCTTCTCGGCCTCCAGATCCAGGCGCTGGCCGACCTTCAGGTCGAAGCTGCCGCCGATCACGTAGCTGCGTGGCGCCAGCTGCTGCAGCAGGGTCTGCACCGGCACGATCACCAGGCCGCGCTTCAGCGCAGGCAGGCGGTGCAGGGCGGCCAGGCGCTGCGAGATGATGTCCGGATGCGGGCTGAAGCGGTCGTAGGGCAGGGTTTCCCAGTCCGGGAAGGCGACCACCGGCAGGGCCGGGTCGCCGCCAAGCAGGGTCTGCAGGTCGGCTTCGAGCTGGTTGGCACCGTGGTTGTCACGGGCGATCACCAGCAGCGGGGCGTCGTGCGCACGCGCGGCCTGGGCCAGGTACCAGGCCAGGGCGGTCGGCGATGCGGGGGCGCGCCACCAGGCGCGGAGCTGGCCGGCGCGCGGCAGCGGCGGGGCGGGGTATGAGGTACGCGACATGGACCCCGGATTTTAGCAGAAGC
>NZ_JAOEDV010000054.1:0-30298 GCF_029837545.1 Stenotrophomonas sp. GD04024
TAGTCCAGGGCCGAGCACACCGCGGCCACCTGTGCCTCGTTGCACTGCTGCGGCGTGGCGCGCGGGCTGTCCGGGTAGACCTCGGTGGTGGTCGTGTACTTCGCACCGGAGATGCCCGCGCACAGCGCCAGCTTCTCCAGCGGGTACTCGATCACGCCATGGGCGACCACCGGCGAACCGATGATCTCGCCCTTGTCGTCGGCCGGGGCGATATGGGTGACCTTTTCCACCGCAACGATCACCGCCTGCTGGAACGTCGGCTGCGGGTTCTCGCTGTCGTCGACCAGGTAGAAGCCGTCGGGAATCAACCCCGGCTCGAACGGCTTGCCATCACGCGCCGCCAGGGCCGGACGGAACTCGCTCTCGTCGCTGTCGGTGGTTTCATGCAGGTCGATGTGCAGCACGAACTGGCCCTGGTAGGGCGCGATCAGCTCGATCACGGCGGTCGACTCGCGGGCCGGGCCGTCGGCGCGGAAGTTGCGGTTGGGGTCGATCGCATCGAAGTTCCAGCGGTTGATGCGCTCGAAGCCCCACGGATTCACGCATGGTGCCACCAGCAGGTTGGCCTTGCCGGCATAGTCGGCGGCGTGCTTTTCAAGGAATTCCAGCGCCCCCATCACGCCACTGGTTTCGTACCCGTGCACGCCACCGGTGACCAGCGCGGCCGGCAGGGCCGGATTCCAGTCACGGCTGCGCAGGGCAAACAGGGTGTAGGTCTCGCCCGCGTAGTCGAGCTGGCCATAGGCCACCTTGTCGAAGCGCGAGGCCAGTGCCTCGATGCGCGGCAACACCTCCTGGTCATAGCGACGCAGGCGCTGCTGGCGGCCACGCCACTGCTCCCGTTCCGCCGCTCCCCACGGCTGGCCAGGGGTTCCGACGGGGTAGAAAGCGGCTTGGGACATGGCGAATCTCAGCGAGTCAGGAAGCAATCCATCACTCTACCACCCGGTCATCGGCATGAACCGCAGACGCATTCCATTGGCGAATGGAATCAGCAATAATTCTCATTTACGACCTTCCACGACCTGCACCGATGCCCATCAACGCCCTCCGACCGGCCCACCTGCCGCTGGCCGCCGCCCTCGCCCTGTGCCTGCTCCCGGCCGCCAGCGCCTTCGCCCAGGACGGCGCCACCACGCTGGACAGCATCCAGGTCTCCGGCAGCTGGCTGGGCACCGGCCTGCACGACAGCGTCAAGAGCTTCGCCGGCGCCCGCACCGTGGTCGACCGCCAGCGCATCGAGGCCAGCGGCGCGGCCAGCATCGGCGATGCCATGCGCCGCATCCCCGGCGTGCAGGTCACCGACAACTCCGGCACGGCCGGCAGTTCGGTGTCGTTGAACATCGGCGTGCGCGGCCTCACCGGTCGCTATTCGCCGCGCTCCACCGTACTGCTCGATGGTGTGCCACTGGCGGTGGCGCCGTATGGGCAGCCGCAGCTGTCGTTCGCGCCGACCAGCCTGTCCAACATCGAATCGATCGACGTGGTGCGCGGCGGCGGCGCGGTGCGTTACGGGCCGCAGAACGTGGGCGGCATCATCAACTTCAGCACCCGCGCCATTCCGACCGGCGCCGGCCTGCACGGTGAGGCCGGCGTGCGCTACACCGCCTACGACCACGGCGGCGGCGACAGCACCCAGTACAACGCCTTCCTCGGCGGCACCGGCGACAACGGGCTGGGCGCCGCCCTGCTCTACTCCGGCCAGGACGGCCGCGGCTGGCGCCAGGGCAGCGATGACCGCTTCAACGATCTCGCACTGAAGTTCGCCTACGCCATCGACGAACAGCAGGAACTGCGTGCCAAGCTGTCCTACTACGACGTGCGCTCACTGACTCCGGGCGGCCTGACCCGCGCGCAGTACGAGGCCGATCCGTTCCAGAACACCCGCCCGGCCGATTTCTGGAAGGGCCATCGCACCGGCATCGACCTGGGTTACACCAACACGCTCTCGGCCAACAGTGAGTTCGAGGTGCTGGCCTACTACAACGAGAGCAACCGTGCCAGCTCGCTGATCAATGCCGCCAACACCCAGCTGACCGTGCAGCCGCGCGACTACCGCGTGCTCGGCATCGAGCCGCGCTACACCCAGCGCCTGCACTGGGGCAGTACGGTGCATGACATCACCGCCGGCTACCGCTTCCTGCGCGAGCGCGGCAACGACCGCAGCTACACCGTCACCCGCCGCACCGGTGCGGCCAGCGCCACCACCCGCTTCGACAACGCCACCGACGCCCACGCGTTCTACATCGACGACCGCATCGCGGTCGGCCAGTGGCGGATCACCCCGGGCGTGCGCATGGAGTGGATCGACATGGACCGCCGCCAGTCTGGCGGCAGCGCGACCTTCAGCAGCCGCAACAACAAGGCCCTGCCCTCGCTCAACATCGCCTACCTGCTGACCCCGCAGCTGACCGTGTTCGGCAACTACACCACCTCGTTCGGGCCGGTGCAGAACATCCAGCTGAATTCGCAGAGCGCCAGCAACCCGCTGAACCCGGAAGTGGCCAAGACCACCGAGCTGGGCGCGCGTTGGCAGGACGGCGCACTGCGCGCGGAAATCACCGTGTTCAAGATGCGCTTCGACAACCAGATCCTGCAGGTGCCGGGCATCACCCCGCCGACCTTCCAGAACATCGGCGCCACCGACCACAAGGGCGTGGAAAGCGCGCTGGAATACCACTTCGCCGAGGACAGCGCGCTGGCCGGGCTGGAGCTGTACGCCAACTACACCTGGACCAAGGCGATCCAGCAGTCCGGCGACAACCGCGGCCTGGACGTGCCGTTCTATTCGCGCGACACCGACAGCGTGGGTGCCCGCTACGCCCTGTCCGGCTGGACCTTCAACGTTTCCAGCACCCACCAGAGTGGCCAGTTCTCCGATGCGGCCAACACCTGGGCCGAGACCGCCGACGCGCGCGTGGGCCGCGTGCCCGGCGTGCGACTGTGGAACGCACAGGTGGCCTGGCAGGTGCCGGGGCTGGGCGACAGTGAGATCGCGCTGGGCGTGAACAACCTGGCCGACAAGCGCTGGTACACCCGCAACGTCGACGGCAACGCCGGGCGCATGGTGGCCGCGCCGCGCACCTTCTACGTGCAGGGCCGCTACCGCTTCTGAGGCGATAGCCGCCCGATGCAGTGACGGTGGCGCTCACGGTGGCGGCGTATCATGCCGCCACCATGTCACTGCCCGTTTCGCCATCGCGCCTGCATGCGGCCTTCCAGGGCCTGCGCCTGCGCCTGCGTGGCAGCGACCTGTGGTTCATCGCGCTGGCGCTGCTGGTCGGCCTGATCGCCGGCTACCTGACCCTGCTGCAATCGGGCATCGCGCGCTGGCTGCAGGGCGCGCTGTACGGCCTGGACGAAGGCATGCGCCTGAGCTCCCTGCCCTCGTTGACCTGGACCGCGCTGCTGGTGCTGCCGCTGGGTGGGCTGCTGGTCGGCCTGGTCAGCCTGGCCGCGACCCGGCTCAAGCGGCCCCTGCTCGATGCGGTGGAAGCCAATGCGCTGCATGGCGGCCGCATGTCGATGCGCGACAACCTGATCGTGCTGACCCAGACCCTGCTGTCCAACGGCTGCGGCGCCTCGGTCGGGCTGGAGGCGTCGTATACGCAGATGGGCGCCGGCAGCGGCTCGCAGCTGGGGCGGGTGATGCGCCTGCGCCGCAACGACGTGCGCATCCTGGTCGGCGCTGGTGCCGCCGGTGCCATCGCCGCCGCCTTCGGTGCGCCACTGGCCGGCGCGTTCTACGCCTTCGAGATCGTCATCGGTGCCTACACCCCGGCTGCACTGGCGCCGGTCGCGGTCGCCGCGCTGGCCGGCGCGTTCGTGGCCGACCAGGCCGGCATCGAGGCCTACCTGCTGCCGGCAGCCTCGACGATTGATGTCCGCGCCGCCGACTACGCCATCTACGGCTTGCTCGGCTGCTGCTGCGCGATGGTCGGCATCGCGGTGATGCGGCTGATCGCCTCGATCGAAGGCACGGTCAAGCGCAGCCCGTTGCCGTTGTGGGGCCGGCCGGTGGTGGGCGGCCTGCTGCTGATTCCACTGGCGCTGGCCAGCCCGCAGGTGCTGTCGTCGGGGCATGGCGCGCTGCACCTGGACCTGACTACACATCTGCCGCTGATCTGGATCGGCGGCCTGCTGACCCTGAAGTGCCTGGCCTCGGGCATCTCGCTCGGGTTTGGCTTCCGCGGCGGCCTGTTCTTCGCCTCTCTGTTCATGGGAACCCTGGTCGGCGCCCTGTTCGCCGGCCTGCTGGCCATGGCCACCGGGGTGCCGGTGATCGACGCCACCTCCGCCGCACTGGCCGGGATGGCGGCGCTGGCCGCCGCCGTGGTCGGCGCACCGATGACCATGGCCATGCTGGTACTGGAAGGCACCCACGACTTCCTGTTGACCAGCGTGGTGATGAGCGCGGTGCTGGTCTCCAGCACGCTGGTACGGCAGTGGTTCGGCTACTCGTTCTCGACATGGCGCATGCATCTGCGCGGCGAGACCATCAAGAGCGCCCGCGACGTGGGCTGGGTGCAGAACCTCAACGCCGGCCGGCTGATGCGCAAGGGCGTGGCGACCGCACCGGCCGACCTCGACGCTGCCGCGTTCCGCCAGCGCTTCCCGCTGGGTTCGGGCAGCCGGGTGGTGCTGATCGATGGCGAAGGCCACTACGCCGGCATCGTGCAGATTCCCCGCGTCTATGGCGATGGCGTGAAACCGGAGACCGTGATCGGCGAACTGGCCGAGAACCGTGACGTGTCACTGTCACCGGCCGCGGACGTGGTCAGCGTGATGCAGCGCTTCGACCAGACCCAGGCCGACGAACTGGCCGTGGTAGCCACCGACGGCCAGGTGCTGGGCGTGGTCTCCGAAGCCTTCGTGCGCAAGCGCTACGCCGAGGAACTGGACAAGCGCCAGCGCGAACTGATGGGCGAGCGCGTCGAGGACACCGACTGACCCCGCAAAAGGGGACGGAGGGGATTAAGTCGTTTCCGGCACATCTGGATATCCACGCAGGGCGTGGATCTACTGTCACCTCCACCGGGTAGACTCGGGCCATGCGCTTCATTGAAACCTTCCAGGCCGGCCCCTTCGCCGACACCGTGGTCAGCCTACTGGCCGCCTTCGTGCTTGGCACGCTGATCGGCGCCGAACGCCAGTACCGGCAGCGCACCGCCGGCCTGCGCACCAACGTGCTGGTCGCGGTGGGCGCCGCTGCCTTCGTCGACCTGGGCATGCGCATCGCCGGCAGTGCCGAGGCGGTGCGGGTGATCTCCTACGTGGTCTCCGGCGTCGGCTTCCTCGGCGCTGGCGTGATCATGAAGGAAGGCATGAACGTGCGCGGCCTGAACACCGCCGCCACGCTGTGGTGCTCGGCGGCGGTCGGCAGCTGCACCGGTGCGGACATGCTGGCCGAAGGCGTGCTGCTGACCGTGCTGATCATTGCCGGCAACACCCTGCTGCGGCCGCTGGTGAATGCGATCAACCGCATCCCGATCAACGAGGCGGCGACCGAAGCGACCTACGAGGTGCGCCTGAGCGTGGATGCCGAAGCAGTGCCGCGCGTGCGCGAGCGGCTGGTCGATGCACTGGAGGCCGCGCAGTATCCGGTTGGCGATGTGCAGGTGGTCGAACATGCCGACGCGCCCACCGATGTGATCGCGGTCCTGGTCAGCACCGCCGTCAGCGCCGATGAACTGGACGTGGTGCTGGCGCGGATGGAACACGTGCCAGGCGTGCTGCACGCCACCTGGGAAGTCAGTACGCGCGATTGATTCATCCAGGCATGGCGTGGCGCAGTAGATCCACGCCATGCGTGGATGCGCTTCTCTCACCCTCCCGCGATGCGCTGCTGGGCCCTCAACAACTTGCGGAATGAGCCGCACCGGCGCGCATCCTGCGCCTCCGGGCAGGCCGCTGCCCGCTGCAGGTGCCGACGTATCCGCTGCAGCTGGCTGATCTGCCGCTGCAGTACCTCGGCCTGTGCCAGCAGGGCGTCCCGGTCCAGCGTGAGGCATCCGCGCAGGGGCGGCAGCGATACCCCGATCTGCTGCAGCGACAGCCCGGCCGCCTGGCCGAGGCCAATCAGCGCCAGCCGCTCCAGCACCTGCTCGTCGTACTGCCGGCGCATGCCGCGACGGCCCAGGGCCTGCAACAGCCCCAGCTGTTCGTAGTAACGCAGTGTCGAGGCCGGCACGCCACTGCGCTTCACCACCTCGCCGATATCCAGTTCACGCATGGGCTTGACCTCAAGTCGCCTTCAAGCGCCAACCTATGGGCAACTTCCCTGCAAGGCAAGGCCATGGCCAGCACATCCCCGGTTGATCAGAACACGCTCTGGAATGGCTCTGGCGGGCAGGTATGGGTCGCGCAACAGGCCATGCTCGATGGCCTGTTCCAGCCGCTGGCCGATCTGCTCGTCAGCGAGCTGCCGGATACCGTCACCCAGCTGCTGGACATTGGCTGCGGTACCGGCGCCAGCCTGCTCGCGTCCGCGGCGGCGCGACCAAAGGCGCACTGCACCGGCCTGGACATCTCCGCGCCGATGCTGGCGCTGGCCCGTCAGCGTGCCGCCGACGCAGGACTTGAGGCGGACTTCATCGTGGCCGACGCGCAGCAGCATCCGCTGCCGCCGGCACACTACGACTGGATCCAGTCGCGGCTGGGCGTGATGTTCTTTGAGGACACCGGCGCGGCCTTCGCCAACCTGCACCGCGCGGCGCTGCCCGGCGCCGGCCTTCGTTTCATTGCCTGGCGCGGCGCAGACGAAAATCCATTCATGACCACCGCCGAGCGCGCCATCGGCGATGCGCTGGATCTGCCGCCACGTGTGCCCGGCGCTCCGGGACAGTTCGCCTTCGCCGATGGCGAACGCGTGCGGCAGCTGCTGCTGGCCGCCGGCTGGAAGGATGTGGATGTGGTCGCCGTGGACCTGCCCTGCTCGATCGCCCGTGCCGACCTGCCGACCTACGTGGGCCAGTTGGGCCCGCTGGGTCTGGCACTGCGCTCGATGCCGGAAGCCCGCGCCGCCGCACTTCGCGACAAGGCACTGGCGGCGTTCGCCCCCTTCATCGAAGGCGACCGCGTGCGCGTGGAGGCCGCCTGCTGGCACGTAAGCGCCCGCGCCTAGAAAAAGGGACGGAGGGGATCAAGTCGTTCTTGCCCCGGCAGTGCCGGAAACGACTTAATCCCCTCCGTCCCTTTTTACCTACAACGCTTCGCCGGCATCGGCCAGGCGCGATTCGATGAGCGCGTACCACTGCTGCAGAACGTCGATCAGCATGTCCAGCTCGGCATCGGTGCGCTGTGCGCGGCCGCTGCGCAGGCAGGCCTGGGCTTCCTGCAGCTGGGCCAGGAACCCCGCCACGGTATCGGCCTGCAGGATCAATCCCGGCAGCCGCCGCCCGGGAATACGCACCACGGCGTGGTTGCCGAGCTGGCCGTACACACTCAGTGTGGTTTCCGTCTTCATGGAAAGAGGCAGGAATTGGGCATTCATCGCGTGCACCATGGAAAACCTGAGCCGCCGGCAGGCGTGGATGACGGGGGAGACGTTGCCACGTCCTGCCGACGGTCAGGGGGGACTCGGAATGCCGGGGTCATGCCCCGGCGCAGGAATCTCAGCGCGGATGGGCCATCCCGGCGATCTGCACCCGCCGATTCGGTGCCAGGCAGGCAATCAGCTCGCGGCGGTTGCGCTGCTCGCACTGCACGATCGGCTCGGCGGCCCCGCGGCCTTCGGCACTGATGCTGCCGGCAGGCACCCCACCCTGCACCAGTGCGTTGCGCACGGCGTCGGCGCGGCGCTGCGACAACGCCTGGTTGTAGCTGGCGCTGCCGATGCGGTCGGTGTACCCGGTCACCCGGATCGACTGCACCTGCGCCGCCTCGCGCACCTGCGCCAGGATGCCCTGCACCGCCTGCTGGCCTTCGGCGCTGAGCTTCGCACTGTCGAAGCCGAACAGTGCGTCGGCAGACAGCCGCAACGGTTGTTCCGGCAATGGCGCCGGTGGCGGTGCCGGCGGTGCCGGCGGCCGCGGTGGGTCGAGCACGGCCGCGCACGATTCCGGCTTCCAGTACCCGGCCTGGGCAATGCCCTTGCCGTCGAAGCGCACCTGGAACTGGCAGGTGAAGTACTCCGCGCCCTGCGCGGTCCGGAAGTTGAACAGGTAGTTCCATTCACGCACGCCCCACATGCCTTCGTTGAAGTGCGGCGTGCCCAGCAGAGTGTAAAGCTGGCGCTTGCTCATGCCCGGCGCAAAGCGGCGCAGATCGGCGACGTCGGGATAGGTGCCTTCCTTCAGCGAGGCTTTCGATGCCTCCGGGAAGTGCACGGCGGTGGCTTCGGCGGGGCCATCGGCAGCCGGCGCATGGCTGCGGCAGGCGGCCAGCAGGCCGATTCCCAGGATCAGTCCCAGTGTCGCGGCAACGTGGCCGGCCCGGGCGATGCGATGCTGTTTCATGTCATTCCCCCTGTTGACGTTTCCGCGCTGCCGGGCCGCGTTGGCGGCCCGGCGGCGGCGATCACCACTGGATGCCGGCACCGACGGCCACACCGGCCTCGCCACGGCTGTTGGTGGAACCACTGAACTTGTAGATCCAGCGCCCGCCTTCGGAGACACCAGAGATGCCCAGCGCCACGCCCGATTCGCCGTTGTAGCTGCCGGCGGCGATCGAAGCCATGCTGCGGCCGGCTTCGCTGGGCTGCGGCAGCGCCGCAGTGGCCATCGCCGAGGCGATACCGGCCGAGGCGCGGTTGTCGGTCTTGCGCAGGTCGCGCTCGAAGCCGCCCATGCGCTCGTCGGTGTAGGCCTTCGACCAGTCCAGGGTCTGTGCCATGCCCGACTTCAGCTGGTCGACATTGACCGCATCGGTGCCGGCAGTACCGGCGGCAACGTTGCGGACCGTGGTCGGGCCGCTGCTGGTGCTGCCGAGGGTGACGCTGTTGAAGTTGGTGGCACCGTTGACCGTGGTGTCGTAGCGGATGGTGCCCTGCTGCGAGGCCTGCAGCTGGCGAACGTTTACTGCATCGGTGGCCTGCGAGCCGTCAGCCACGTTGACCACCTGGCGCTCGGCACCGGCGGCACCGACCGACACCGTGTTGGCCCGGTTCGCCACCGAACCCGCACCCAGTGCCACCGAGTTGTCGGCCTGTGCCTGCGAACCGTTGCCCAGCGCAGTCGAATTGGCACCGGCAGCAGTCGAGCCTGCGCCACCGGCGGCCGAGTTGGCACCACTGGCGGACGGGTCGGCCAGGTTGTTGGTGTTGTTGGCGCGGAAGCTGCCGGCCACGTTGGTGATGTTCTGGATCTTCTGGTCGGTATAGGACTTGGACTGGTCGATGGCGTAGTTCACGCCGTTCTTCAGCTGGCCGACGTTGGTCGCATCGTGGTCGTCGGAGCCATCGGCAACGTGGGTGATCTTGCGTTCGTTGCCAGTGCTGCCGACCGACACCTCACCGGCCGAGCTGCTGGCACCGGTCTGCCCGTAGGCGCCGGTGTAGCCGCTCTGCGCGCCGACGCTGGCCACCGAACCGGCACCCAATGCCACACTGTTGCCGGCACTGCTGCTGGCGCCGTTGCCGACCGCCACGCTGTTGGCACCTGCGGCACTGGCCTGCGGGCCGACCGCCACCGCTTCGGCACCGGCCGCGGTTGCAGCCGCCGCCGTCGAGTTCACCGCCAGGTAGGCACTGCCACCACCACCGTTGGTGATGCGCTGGTTGAGGACTTTCAGCGAGCCGTCCACCGCGCTGAAGGCTGCGGTGACGTTGTTGTAGTCGCCGCTGGTGAAGCTGCCATCGGTGGCGATGCTGGAGATGCTGAACTTCGGCGCGGTCCACACATTGGTGGTGCCGTTGAAGGCGGTGCTGCCACCGAAGTAGTTGGCGAGGGTGCTGTGGGTGCTGAACAGCTGGTCGCCGGTGATGGCATCGCTGCTGCCGGCCAGGATGCTGCCGGCGGCGACGTTGGTCACCTTCACCGCTCCGGTGCCGGTGCCCTTCAGCGAGACACTGTTGATCACGTTGCCACTGCCGTCGACGTCGTACTTCACCGCCAGCTTGTCGATCTCGCCGGTCTGGTCGGCAACGTTGGCCAGCGAGTTGCTGACCGCATCGAAGGCGGTGCCGACGTCGTTGTAGCTGCCCTTGGTGATGGTGCCATTGGCGGCGATGTTGTTGATCGAGTAGGTCGGTGCGGTCAGCACACCGCTGGCGTTGACCGCTGCGCCGCCGCCCAGGTGGGTGGCCACGGCCTGGTTGGCAGCGAACAGCTGGGCACCGTTGATCGCCTCGCTGCTGGTGGCACTCACCTGGCCCGGGCCGAGGTTGCGCAGCGTGGTGGCGGTGCCGCCCTGGCCCAGCGTGGCGCTGGCATAGTTGACGCTGCCGTCGCCATTGAGGTCGTAGCGCAGTGCGCCGGCCGCGGCCGCCTGCAGCTGGCCGACATTCACCGCATCGGTGGCGGCGGTACCGGCTGCCATGTTGGTGACCTGGCGCTCCGCACCCGCCGCGCCGACCGAC
This sequence comes from Stenotrophomonas sp. GD04024, assembly GCF_029837545.1. Classification (NCBI taxonomy): domain Bacteria; kingdom Pseudomonadati; phylum Pseudomonadota; class Gammaproteobacteria; order Lysobacterales; family Lysobacteraceae; genus Stenotrophomonas; species Stenotrophomonas sp. GD04024. The sequence continues at coordinate 10,517 of NZ_JAOEDV010000054.1, forward strand.
ACGCTGTTGGCGCGGTCGGCCAGGCTGCCGGCGCCGACGGCGATGCTGTTGGCAGCGGTTGCACGGGCGTTGGTACCGACCGCGATCGAGTCGGTGCCGCTGGCCACGGCCTCGGTACCGGTCGAATTGACGCGCAGGTACTTGGTGCCGCCGTTGCGGATATCGGTGATCTGCGTGTTGAGGTTGACCAGCGATCCATCGACCGCTGCAAAGGCATCGGTGGCGTTGGTATAGAGGCCCTTGGCGATGGCACCTCCGGTGGAGATGGTGCTGATCTCGAACAGCGGCGCGGTGAAGGCGCCCGTGGCCGGGTCGAAGGCCGCACGACCACCGAAGAAGCTGGCGATGGCGGCGTTGGTGCCTGCCAGCTGTCCGCCGTTGACCGCCTCCAGGCTGCCGGCAGTGACCGCGCCGCCGGCAAGGTTGCCGATGGTGGTGGTACCGGTGCCCGCGCCCAGCGTGACCCGGCGATAGTTCGGGTTGCCGGCACCGTCCAGATCGTAGGTCACCGCGACATCGGCCACGCCATTGATCAGGCTGATCGCGCCCTTCAGCTGGGCCACATTGACCGCATCGGTGTTGGCGCTACCCGCGGCGAGATTGGTGATCTGGCGCTCGCCACCGCCTGCGGTACCCACCGACACTTCACCGGCCGAGACCTGCGGCGCGGTGAGGCCATAGGCGCTGTAGCTGGCCTGCGCACCGCGCAGTGCGGCCGAGCGGTAGCCGAGTGCGACCGAGTTGGCCTGGTTCGAGGTGGCCTCCGCGCCCAGCAGGGTCTGTCCGTTGGCGGTGCCGACGGCGCTGTCGCCGACAATCACCGAGTGGCCCATGCGCGCGGCATAGTCGGCCGTCGGTACGCCGGTCGGGTTGCTCGGATCGTTGGTGCCGGCACCGGGGAAGGCGACATTGGCATCCACCTTCGGCAGTTCGTGGCGGGCGTTGGCACCGATCACCACTTCCTTGGAACCGTTGGCGAAGGCGCCGTCACCCATCAGCACCTGGTAATCCTGTGCGGCATTGACCGCCCAGCAGGAGATGTCGGCCAAGGCGATGTCGAGGCACTTGGCTGCCCATGCCGGCGAATCCTTCGGCAGCAGCAGGCCAAGCAGGCCGCCCGGATTGCCGTTGTTGATGTTGTAGATGTAGCTGTCGGAGGTGACGCCACCGATCAGGGTCAGGTGTGAGCTGCCACCGGTAACCGCACCGCCCAGGCCATTGAGCGTGCTGCCGACCGGCGACAGGTTGACCACCGGCAGACCCAGCACGTTGACCGTCGAATAGGTCTGCATCACGTTGGCATTGCTGAGCTTGAGATTGCCGTTGCTCAGGTAGCCATTGCCACCGAACAGGCTGGTGGTGGTCGGACCGATCAGCTGGCCAACATTACCGACCAGGCCGCCGGTGCCGATGATCAGGCCGGCATTGGGGTCGGCGGCAGCCGGCGCCTTCGGACTGGTCGGCGGAATCGCAGAGGGTTTGGTCAGGCCGAGGCCGCTGAGCGTGCCACCGACCAGGCCACCCACGGCGCTGCCCAGATTGCCGAGGGTGCCATTGAGATTGCCATTGAGCAGGTTGCCCACGGCGCTGCCGACGTTGCCAAGCGTGTTGCCCAGCACCCCACCCAGGCCACCGGTGCTGCCGCCAGTGGCGCCGTTCAGCACGCCACCGACGGTGCTGCCAACGGTGCCGACTGCACTGCCCACGGTACCGACCGTGCCATTGAGGGCACCGCCGACGGCTCCACCGACCGTGCCCACGGTGCCATTCAGTGCGCCACCCACGGCTCCCACGGTGTTGTTGAGCGTGCCGCCCACGGCACCACCCACGTTGCCGACCGTGCCGTTGAGGGCACCGCCGACGGCGCCCACGGTGTTGTTGAGCGTGCCGCCCACCGCACCACCCACGTTGCCAACCGTGCCGTTGAGGGCACCGCTGACGGCGCCACCCACCGCGCCGACTGTGCCGACGGCACCGTTCAATGCGCCACCGACGGCGCCCACGGTGTTGTTGAGCGTGCCGCCCACCGCACCGCCTACGTTGCCAACCGTGCCGTTGAGAGCGCCGCCGACCGTACCGACAGCACCGTTCAATGCGCCGCCCACGGCCCCCACGGTGTTGTTGAGCGTGCCACCCACCGCACCGCCTACGTTGCCAACCGTGCCGTTGAGGGCACCACCGACGGCGCCGCCCACCGCGCCGACTGTGCCGACCGCGCCATTCAATGCGCCACCCACAGCACCCACGGTGTTGTTGAGCGTGCCTCCGACGGCACTGCCCACGCTGCCGACTGTGCCGTTGAGAGCACCACCGACGGCGCCGCCCACCGCACCGACGGTGCCGACAGCACCATTCACTGCGCCACCGACGGCGCCTACGGTGTTGTTGAGCGTGCCTCCCAGGGCACCGCCTACGTTGCCAACGGTGCCGTTGAGAGCGCCACCCACTGTGCTGCCGACCGTGCCGACCGCGCCGTTCAATGCACCACCCACAGCTCCCACGGTGTTGTTGAGCGTGCCGCCCAGGGCACCGCCTACGTTGCCAACCGTGCCGTTGAGGGCACCACCGACGGCGGCGCCCACCGCGCCGACTGCGCCGACCGCGCCATTCAATGCGCCACCCACAGCACCCACGGTGTTGTTGAGCGTGCCTCCGACGGCACTGCCCACGCTGCCTACCGTGCCGTTGAGCGCACCACCGACTGCGCTGCCGACCGTACCGACAGTGCCGTTCAATGCGCCACCGACGGCGCCCACAGTGTTGTTGAGCGTGCCACCCAGGGCCCCGCCCACGCTGCCGACCGTGCCGTTGAGGGCGCCACCGACAGCATTCCCAGCGGCGCCCACCACACCGCCAACCAGGCCACCCACACCCAACGCGCTGTTCTGCGCCGCTACGGTTGCCTGGCCCGCCAGCTTGAGATTGCGATCCGCCACCACTTCCTGCCCATCCGGCGCCTGCACGCGCACCTTGCCGGCTACGCCGGTGTCGAAGGCCGCGGTGATCGCACGGTCGTGGGTTTCTCCCGGCAACTCTTCCTTGGCCGGCAGGGTGACCGCTGCCGTCGCCTTGGCCTGCCCGTGAGCGTCGATCTGATGGCCCGCCACCTTCAGCTTCGACTCCAGCGCACCATCAGCCGCTGCCTTCAGGCCTGGCAGGCCTCCCGCCGACGCAGCACTGACGCCGGCCGCAGCCTTCGCACTGCTGTCGATCGACGCCACCTGCGCGCCCGCAAGACCGACCTTGGCCTTGGCGCGTGCGTCTGCGGCAATGCCCAGCGGCGCCTGCGCCGCCGGCGCAACCTGTGCAGCCAGCGATGTATCCACCTGCGCGCCCCGTACCGCAGCATTGCCCAGGCCTACGCTGGCGCGCACATCCGCCGCAAGACCCGGTACCGCGACCTGCTTCGGCGTGCTGTTGGCCGCCAGCTTCACCTGTACGGTGGCCGGCAGCACATCACGCACCACCGGCAGCGACGCCGTGCTCAACTGCAGGCCAACGCGCGCATCCGCGCTGATCGCCGGGCTGCTCTGCGCCTGTCGCACGGCAGCTGCCAATGCAACTTCGGCATCAACCTTGACCGGCATCGGCTGCGTGTACTTGGCGGCAAGCGCCTGCAGGTCGCGCAGCGATTGATTCGATTCGGATGCCCCCGCGTGCCCACTGGCCAGCGCACACAGCAGGGCAAGGGCCAGGGCGGTCGGCACCAGCAGGACACTGCGCGGATCACGGGCAGCGCTGCCACCGCTGTCGCCCGTGGCCAGTTCCGAGGCCACAACCAGAGCATTGAGCTGGCGGTTCCATACACGCCGGTAGATGCGGTTCATGAGCATTTCCCCCGTAGGCGAACAACTGGAATGTCAGTGGACTTGCCGCTAGGCAGGTGACTGACATTTCAGCGCGGGCGGAAGCCACGGCGCACTTCATTCCGGCACGGCAATCGCGCATTCCGGCAAATCCACGGCCGGAATCGGCAGCCGGTTATGCAGAAGCGGCAACCATATCGGCAAGCGGATGTGCAATTCCGGCAGAAACCGCGGAAAAACCCTTGTGCCGCTTGATTCAGGCCGGCTGGCCAATCTGCGCCGGGGCGCGCATCAGGGTATCGCGGGGCAGCTCGCCAAATACCTTGCGGTAGTTGTCGGCCAAGCGGGAGAGGTCCCAGAGCCCGCAGCTGAGCGCGATCGCCTTCACCGAGCGCCGGCTGGAATCAGCCATCGACAGGCTGCGGCAGGCCGCGCACAGCCGCAGCATCGACAGATAGCGGTTGGGCGATGTACCGAACAGGTCTTCGAAGGCGTAGCGCAAGCCACGCTCGCTGACCCCGGCCGCATCGCATATCTCATTCATGTAGATATTGCGGCGCAGGTTGAGCCGCATGAAGTTTTCCGCGCGCTGCGCAATCAGATAATGCGTTCGCCGCGCGCGGCTGCAGCCGGGCCGGTCGGAAGCGCCGGCCCCGAGCAGCGCCTGCACATGCTCGTGCAGCAGGCGCTCTGCCTCTTCTGGCTCCAGGGTGCCGCCCTGCCCCAGCTGGACATGCAGCTGCTGATAATGACGCGCAAGCGGCGCCGATTCGCTGGACAGGTTGAAAAGCGACAACGCCTGTCCGGCCGGCGGCGTGCTGCGCAGGCTCAGCTCGGTCAGCTTGCGCTGCACACGCGCAACCGGCACCAGCATCAGGGTCAGGTGCGTACCAGGGCTCAGCGTGAACTCGCTGATGCCCTCCGGCATTACCGTCAACGCCATTCCCGGCGTCAGTGGAACGCCGTGGCACCAGCTCAGTGTCTCGTCGGTCGCGTGCAGGTATCCCAGCATCGCCCAGTCCGGTGGCAGCATGAAACGGCCGCGGCAATGGAATCCGCAGCTGATGCTGCAGAACAGCGCTTCCTCGTGCACACGCGAAGCGAATGCCGCCCGCGGCCCATTGCCATCGAGCAGCAGCAGTTCGACATCGCACACCCGAAGCACACCGCTCAGCGTCGCCAGATCGATCGATCGCAGGCCGCCGTCGTCGCTGTCTCCTACCCCACCATCGACCATGACAGTGTCATCCCCCATTGATCCGTCACACGCTGCGGCCCCCACTGCCTGACAGGGCCACACCTTTCCACGAACATCCGTCGTTGCCGGGACGGGCGCAGCCAATGCCATGCAAACTGCCCGGGAATTGCCACAACCTGAAGTTGAGTATGCCCGATAATCCACCTGGGTAAACGTGCAGACTGCATTGAAGAAAATAGATACACAGGTGAAGAAAATGTGGCCGCCACTGGCACGGTTTTCGCATGCGATCAAAACGACATCACATTATCTGCACGTCAATGAATCGTTTTGCCGAAGAACGGATTTGCGTCACAGAAACAGCCTGAAAGTTTAAGCATTGACGGGTTTCTGCCGAATTTGCATATAGGTTCCAGTTGCAGCCAACCGCCATTCAGGCAAAGTCGATAACACGGTGATCCGGCCACTTCAACGCGGCCGCACCCTGGGGGAGCACATGACCATGGCCTTATTGCACGACATTCCGACCAGCGGCGCAGCGTCGCGCGGTGGACGGCGCGCGGCCGGCATTTTCCCCTGGGCTGATCACCCTGCTTGAGCACGGCGGGCACACCCCGTCGTGCCTCCCCCGCCAGGACGCGCGGGGGTCCACGGACGATCCCGGCGGAGCCGGGCCACCGCCCAACAGGTGTCCTGCAGCAGACAGGTAGAGGGAGAAAATCACCATGAACGCATCGATCCGCACGTTCCTGAAGGAAGAAGACGGCGTTACCGCGCTTGAATATGGATTGCTGGCGGCGGTCATTGCCGGTGTCCTGATCGCGGTCGGCCGCACCCAGATCACCTCGTTTTTCACAACGCTGTTCACGCACCTGACGGATATCGCCAAGGACGCCACCACGGCGGCGAAGTAAACGCGGCGGATATGGACCGATCCAAACTCCGGTAATAGTGAAAATACTGGAAGCAAGGTCGGGGAGTTTCCAGGGACAGCCCGGTATCGGGCGACGGAGTGTGCGATGACACTGCTGGGATTGTTGGCCATCGGCGTGTGCCTGCGGATTGCGATCAGCGATCTGTATGCCCGCCGGGTGCCGAACGCCTGGCTGCTTGCCGCGTGCGCGTTGGCTGTACCGCTGTTGATCGCTGGCCAGTTCAGTACGCCGCGCCTGCCGTGGGGATCCCACGTTGCCGGCGCGGCGCTGGGGCTGGTCGCATTGCTTCCGTTCTACGCCGTGCGCTGGATCGGCGCGGGCGACGTGAAGTTCTTTGCGGTGCTGGGCCTGTTGCTGGGATTGGAAGCGCTGCTGCCGATCTGGGTGGTCGCCAGCCTCGCCGCCGGGCTTCATGCGCTGGTGGTGCTGGCCTCGCGCCGCCTCGGCCCCATGCTGCCGGCCGGCCTGCAGCTGCAGATGACCCGGGCCAGCTCGCAGTGGCAGACACATCCTGCGCTGCGCGAACTGCAGAGCGCACGGCAGGGACGCCACGGTATTCCCTACGCGGCCTATCTGGCGCTGTCGGCCATCGGCTGGATCATCATCCAGGTCTACGGAGGTGTTTCATGAACACTCGCAGCCCTCGCCGGCAACGCGGCGTGGCCAGCATCGAGTTCGCACTGATGCTGATGCTCGGCTTGCTGCCGCTGCTGCTGTTCACTTTCACCGGGGTGATGATCATGGCCGCGCAGCAGACGCTGGCGACCGCATCCGCAGAGGGAGCACGCGCCTCCCTGCGCTACGGCACCAACGCCCAGCGCCGCACCGCGGCCTGTGTCGCAGCACGCAACTCAATGCAGTGGCTGCTGCAGTTCTCCAAGCAGGACGTGGACTGCAGCGCAGGCGGCAGCAATGCCATCGTGGTCGCCGCGCCCGCACCCTGTGCGGGGCTGCCCGCCGCGCAGTGCATCACCGTCACGGTCAGTTACGACTATGCCGGCCACCCCTTCCTGCCCGGCACCGCCACCCTCTACGGGTGGGTGATGCGGGCTCCCATCCGCAGCGTCGCGGTCGCCCAGCTCGACCTCGGCAGCGGCACCTGACGATTGGTACAGGAGACGGTTCCATGCTCAAGTTGACCCGCATCGCCGCCGTCGCCCTGATCGGCCTGGCCGTGCTGCTGGCCGTGATTGCACTGATGATCGGCCGCAAGCCCGACGCGCCGGTACATGTGGCGCCGGTTGCCAGCGCGGACCCGCAGGCCATCACGGTGGTCGAAGCCGTCGCCCGGCTGCCGGCCGGTGAGCCGATCACCGCCAACGGGCTGCGACTGGCCCAGCGCACCACGCCGGTCGCCGGCGCTGCGACCAGCATTTCCACCGTGGTCGGCAAGGTTCCGGTCCAGGACATTGCAGAAGGCAGCGCGATCAGCAGCTCGGCCCTCGCGCAGGGCTTCTCGCTGCAGCTGCGGCCCGGTGAGCGAGCACTGGCGGTACCGGTCGACGAACTGGTCGGCGCGGGCAATCGCATCCTGCCCGGTGATTTCGTCGATGTGTTCCTAAACCTGCGCACCGCCCAGCCGAGCGCAGGGGGCCCGGGCGAGGCCGCACAGGCGCGCCTGCTGCTGTCGCGCCTGCGCGTGCTGAGCTATGGCCAGCAGGATATCGCGCCCAACCCGGGCGATACGGCCGGCAGCACCGATGGCAGCGAACGCAACGACGCACGCGCGGCGGACATCACCGGCAGCAGCCCTGGCGCCAGCGACCAGACCCGCCAACCAGCGCGCAGCGCGGTACTGGCGGTACCGGTGGCGGACGCCAACCGGCTGCTGCTGGGCGCCCAGCAGGGCAAGCTGTTCCTGGCACTGCGCAACCCGGCCGATACCGGCCTGCCCGACCTTGCCCTGTTCCCGCAGGCGCCGGGCGTGATCGATCCGCTGCGCGGACTGGATGCAGAGCAGCAGGTGGCCCTGCAGCGCCCCGAGAACCATGCCTTCGCAGGCATCGATGGCGATGCGCTGGCCGGACGCGGCGCCGCCCCGACGCGCGTCAACCCGCAGGCGGCGCCGCGCGCACCGGCGGTCCGCCACGGTGCACCACGCGCCTCCGGCATTGAAATCATCCGGGGTGACAGCTCTGCTCCCCGTGGTTCCCTCTGACCTGCCCCGAGTGCATCCATGACCCAACGCCGACTGTCTCCACGCCCTTCCCCTCGCCAGCGCTGGCTGGCCCTGATGCTGGTGCTGCTGGCACCGGCAACAAGCGTGGCCGCCGACGATCTGGTGCTGCAGGCCCGTGAGCAGCGTCCTTGGAGCCTGCCCGCCGACCTCGAGCGCGTGGCCATCGCCGACCCTGGTGTCGCCGACATCGTGATGCTGCGCGGCCAGCGCCAGGCGCTGCTGGTGGGCAAGGCGCCCGGCACCACCACATTGCTGCTGTGGCACCGCAAGCAGGCCGAGCCACAGCGCGTGCAGGTGCGCGTGCAGAGCGCCGTGCAGGGCGCGGCGAGCACCGGCACGAGCGGCCTGCTGTTCACCCAGCAGGACCAACAGGGCCTGCTGCAGGGAAGCACGGACAGCGTGCTTGCGCACATGCAGGAACAGCAGACTGCGGCGATGGCACTTGGCAAAGAGGGCCAGCTCGCCGACGCGTCGACGGTCAGCAGCGGTGGCGTGGTCCAGGTCGAGGTCAAGGTGGTGGAGTTCAACAAGACCGCCCTGAAGCAGATCGGCATCAGCTTCCAGAACCGCAACGGCAGCTTCGCCTACGGCATCGCCCGTCCCGGCGGCCAGCTGCCCGGCAACACCGGCATCCTGCCCGGCATGAAGGAAGGCGAATCGGGCAACGAGTCCACTTCACCGATTTCCTCGGCGTTCCGCCTGGTGTTCGGTTCCACCAAGGGCCTGTGGAATGCCGATGTCGACCTGCTGCAGAGCAACGGCATGGCCCGCGTGCTGGCCGAGCCCACCCTGGTCGCCTTGTCCGGACAGAGCGCCAGTTTCCTGGCCGGTGGCGAACTGCCGATCCTGGAACCGCAGGGCCTGGGCACCACCACCATCACCTACAAGCCGTTCGGCATCGGGCTGACCGTGACCCCGACCGTGCTGGCACCGAACCGCATCGCACTGAAGGTCGCGCCGGAAGCCAGCGACCTGGACTACAGCAATTCGATTGCCCTCAATGGTGTGCAGATCCCTTCGATCACCACCCGCCGGGCCGACACCACGGTTGAACTGGGTGACGGCGAGAGCTTCGTCATCGGCGGCCTGGTCAGCTCCAACGTGGTGTCCAGCGTCAACAAGATTCCGCTGCTCGGTGACCTGCCGATCATCGGCTCGTTCTTCCGCAATTTCGACTACAAGCGTCAGGACAAGGAACTGGTGATCATCGTCACGCCGCGGCTGGTGCAGCCGCTTGCGCGCAACACCGAACTACCGCTGCCCGGCGCACGCGAAGCCAAGCCGAACCTGCCCGAATGGGGCTCGTGGCTGCTCGGCCCGATCAGCCAGGACCCGGTGCCCGGCTTCTCACGCTGATTCCATGATGCCTGCGATACCACGACCATGCCCTACGCCACCGCCCAGCCACTGCATCCACAGGGACCACCGATGAACCTGGTCCTGTACGGAATGGATCGCGAACTGCTGCCCCGGCTGGCTGCCAAGTTGCCGCCGACCACGACCCTGCACTGGCAGGACAGCAACGCGCCGACCTCCGCACAGGACCTTCAACGCGGGGGCCAGAGCCTGGTGCTGCTCGATTTCCGCCCCGAACACGCGGCCGCCTCCAGCGCACTGGCCCAGCAGCTGCAGCAGACCCAGCCGGACCTGGTGCTGGTCGCGGTCGGCGCCACCAGTGCCGGCCAGGTCGAAGGCGTGGTGATCGCGCTGCGCGCCGGCCTGCGCGACGTGCTGGACCTGGACAGCGACAACGCCGGCATCGAAGCCGCGTTGCGACGCGCGCTGTCACCGCGACCGACGGCCTCGCCACAACTGGCGCACAAGGCTCGCCTGATCGTGCTGCTGGGCGTGCGTGCCGGGGTCGGCACCAGCACCCTGGCCGCGCACCTGTCAGTGCTCGCGCAGCAGACCCGCACTCTCGCCCAGGGCGAAGCGTTGCAGCAGGATGGCCTGCTGATGGAGCTGGCACAGCCGTCCGGCGATCTCGCGCTGTACCTCAACCTCGACAGCCGCTTCCACTACGAAGACGCGTTGCGCAACGCCAGCCGCATCGATGCCACCCTCGCCCGCACCGCCATGGCCCGCCATGATTCCGGACTGGTGCTGCTTGATCGGGCCGGTGGCAGTGACGCGGTGCCGCCCTCCGATCCGGGTGCACTGCTGCAGCGCCTGCGCGCGGTCTTCGCCAGCGTGCTGTGCGATGCCGGCGGCTGCCCCCTGCGGCAGTTGCCGCCGCTGCTGCTGGATCAGGCCGACGAAATCTGGCTGGTCACCGACGCCTCGATCGCTACCCTGGTGTCGCTCGACCAGGCGCTGAAGCATCTGGCGGGTCAGCGCGAACGCGAGAAGCGGCTGCAGCTGGTGATCAATCGCCACGACGACAGCAGCGGCATGAGCCCCGAACAGATCGCGCGCCGCTTCGAGGTGCCGCTGCTGGCCACCTTGCCCGAACGTCCACGCGTGCGCCTCGCTGCCAGCCAGGGCCACCTGCTGCTGCAGGACGCACCGCGCGACCCCTACCTGCGTGCCCTCGCCCCGCTGGTTTCGCGCCTGGACCCGGCTGCATGCCCGGTGCAGGCACAGGGACTGCGGGAAAGACTCTCCCTTGCCCTGGGTGGATCGCAATGGAAGACAAGGTAACCCCGTTCCCGCATGCCGCCACCCGCCCGGTGCTGCCCGACAACCCGCCGGGCCACCTGCCGTTCGCGCAGACCGAGCAGTACCAGAAGGTGCTGTCGGCCGCGCATGAGCACCTGCTCAACAGCATCGAGGATGAGCGAATCGACATCGATTCCTGGGCGCCGGATACCATCGCACGCTGGGTGCAGGTGCAGACGGTGGGCTTCATCCAGGAATGGCGCATCCCGATCAATGAAGAAGAAATGCAGGTGGTCGCAGAAGGGCTGGTCAAGGAGCTGACCGGCTTCGGCCCGCTCGACGACCTGCTGCATGATCCGTCGATCGAAGACATCCTGATCAACGGCTTCAAGGACGTGCACGTCTCGCAGGGTGGCCAGCTCAAGCGCGCCACGCAGCGCTTCACCGACGATACCCACCTGTTGCGGATCCTGCGGCGCATCCTCGCACCATTGGGGCGCCGCCTGGATGACTCCAACCCGATGGTCGATGCGCGCCTGCCCAATGGCGGGCGACTCAACGCGATCATCTCGCCGCTGGCGGTGGATGGACCGATGGTCTCCATCCGCAAGTTCCGCAAGGATCCGTTCACGCCTGACGAGCTGCTGGCCAAAGGCACCTTCGACGCGCCGATGCAGGCGCTGCTGAAAGCGATGGTGCTGGGCCGCTGCAACATCCTGGTGTCGGGCGGAACCAGCTCCGGCAAGACTTCGCTGCTGAACGCTCTGGCCAGCTACGTGCCGCCCAATGAGCGCGTGATCACCGTCGAGGACACTGCCGAACTGTCGCTCAACCACCCGCACGTGGTGCGCCTGGAAAGCCGTATCGGCGGCGCCGAAGGCCATGGCGCAGTGAGCATCCGCGACCTGGTGCGCAACAGCCTGCGCATGCGGCCGGACCGCATCGTGGTCGGCGAAGTCCGTGGCGCCGAGGTGCTGGAAATGCTGCAGGCGATGAACACCGGCCACGACGGCTCGATGGCGACCATCCATGCCAATTCACCGCGTGATTGCCTGTACCGCATCGAGATGCTGGCAGGTTTCGCCGGCTTCCAGGGCAGCGAGGACAGCCTTCGCCGGCAGATTGCCAGTGCGATCGACTTCATCGTGCAGATCTCGCGGCTGGGCAGCGGCCGCCGCGTGCTGGTCTCGATCACGGAAATCACCGGCGTCAGCGACAACCTGATCACCACCCAGGAGATGTTCCGGCACGAACTGCAGATCGACGCAAACGGCCGGGAGATCGACCGCTGGATCGGCCTGGGCTTCCAGCCCCACTCGCACAAGCTGGAACCGTTCCGCCAGCTGCTGCGCGAATCGCTGTACGGAGACTATTGAGCATGGGCACCGGTCTGCTGCTGGGCGTGCTGAGCATCATCTCCGTGCTGCTGGCGCTGGCGGCATGGCTGTGGGGCACGGCCAGCACCCGCGAGCAGCGCCAGGCTTCGCTGCAGCATGCCGAGCAGCAGCTGGCGCGTGGCAATACAGCCACTTCGCCATCGGCCAGCATCGCCAGTGCCGCCGCCAACGAGCCCGCGCGGCCTGCCAGCAGCGGGCGCAGGCCGCTGCCCTGGAATGGACTGCTGCAACGTGCAGGCCTGCAACCGGGTTGGAAACTTCCGGTGATGCTGCTGGTGCCGGGGCTGGTGCTGTCACTGACGGCCATGCTGCGGCTGGGCACTGCGTGGATGTTCCCGCTGACCCTGCTGCTGTACGCGCTCGGTTGCTGGCTGTGGATCATGCGCCGGACCACCCGGCTGCGCGCGCAGCTGCTGCACCAGCTGCCCGATTTCCTCGACAACCTGGTGCGCCTGACCGCCCTGGGCAACAGCCTGCAGGCGGCCTTCCAGGTCGCGTCGATGCAGACCAGCGCGCCGCTGCGTGGCCTGCTCGACACCACGGTGCGCTATGCCCGCAGCGGCATGGATCTGGATCGTGCGTTGTCACTCGCCGCACAGCCCTATCGCATGGATGTACTGAAGGTGCTGTCGGTGGTGATCGGCGTCAGCGTGCGCATCGGCGGCCGCTCCGACCAGATCCTGCAGCGTATGGGCGACTTCATGCGCGACCTGGAACAGGCGCAGCAGGAGCTGGCGGCGACCACCTCGGAAACGCGGATGTCGGCCTGGGTGCTGGGCCTGCTGCCGCCGGCCAGCGCCGTGCTGATGGCCATCGCCAGCCCCGACTTCTTCCAGCCCGTGCTGCACGAGCCGCTCGGCCACAAGGTCCTGCTGATCGCGTTGGGCCTGGAGCTGGTGGGCGCTTTCCTGCTGTATCGACTGGCCAAATCGCTATGAGCCATCGCAGCCCCCCTGGAGAAGCCCGATGAGTGCAAGCACCTGGTTTGCGCTTTCACTGCTGGTGCTGGCCGCGGGCGTGGCCCTGCTCGGGTTTGCCGGTTGGGTCCGCAGCCATCGTGAACAGCGCACGTCGGCCACGCTCAAGACCGCCCTGCAGCCGCGTGACGAAGCGCGCGAAGTGGAAGCCACGGGCCGCGACTCGCTGGGCTGGCTGGAGCGCTTCGGCCGCGCGCTCAGTGGTGGCCGCCTGGAAGCCGCGCTGCTGGCCAACGAGGATCGCCTGCTGCTGGATCTGGCCGGCTGGAACACGCGCCGCGGCACCGCCATCTATCTCGGCGTCCGCCTGCTGCTCGCGCTGCTGGTACTGGCCCTTGCGCTGGCCTTCAGCGAAGCGACCGGGCTGGCGAAGATCATGGTGGTGATCGGTGCACTGGCCGCGGGCCTGTTGCTGCCCAAGTTCGCCCTGTCTGCCTGGGTCAAGCGTCGCCGCCGTGCAGTCGAGAACGAGCTGCCGTTGCTGATCGACCTGCTGCGCCTGCTGCAGGGGGTGGGATTCAGCATGGACCAGAGCCTGCAGACGCTGGGCGACAAGCTGCGTGATGCGCTGCCGATCCTCGGCGGTGAACTGCAGGAAGCCAACGTGGCCTACACCCACGGGCGCACCCGCGCGCAATCGCTGCGCCGCCTGAGTGACGTCTACGGTGACGACGACCTGAGCAGCCTGGTGCAACTGATCCTGCAGGTGCATGCACACGGTGGCGCGGTGCAGGAGCCACTGCGCCAGTTCAGCATCCGCCTGCGCGAGCAGCGCCGCAATTCGCTGAAGGAAAAGGTCGGCAAGCTCTCGGTGAAGATGACGGTTGTGATGATGCTGACCCTGCTGCCAGCGCTGATGCTGGTTCTTGCCGGCCCGGCGCTGGTTGCGCTGGCCGCCACCATGTCCTCGATGGGAACGACCTGATGCCCGCCCTTCGCACCGCCTGCCTGCTGTTCGCCCTTGCCGCCGTCGCCAGTGGCTGCGCGTCGACCACGCCGAAGTACCTGCGCGCGCCCAGCCTGGCCGCGCCCGAACCGGCACCACAGGACAGCCGCAACGCCTACCTGGAACTGATCGCGCGCATGCAGCAGCAGGGCGCCTGGTATGCCTCGCTGGCCCACGTCGATGCATTCCGCCAGCGCTACGGTGATCGCCCGGCGCTGCGGCTGCTGCAGGCCGACGCCCTGCGCGAAACCGGGCAGGCCGACGCGGCCATCGCGCTCTACCGCGAACTGTCCACGGGGCCGCAGGCGGCCGCCGCCGCACATGGCCTGGGCCTGATCGCCGCGCATCGCGACGACGACGCCGGCAGCGAGCAGTCTCTGGCCCGGGCCACCCAGCTGGAACCGCTGAACACCGACTACCTCGGCGATCTGGGCTACGCGCGGCTGCGCGCAGGACAGTTCGACCAGGCCCGTGAGCCGTTGGCAAAGGCGCTCGAGCTGTCACCCGGCAATGCCAAGGCGACGGCCAACCTTGCGCTGTGGGCGGTGCTGCGTGGGGACACCGCCACGGCCGAGCGCCTGGCCCAGCAGGCCAACCTCAACGAAGACAGTCTCCGCGGCATCCAGCAGCAGGCCGAGCAGATCCGCGCGCGCCTGCAGCAGCGCCAGGCTGCAGCAGCGGCACGCGAGGTGGCAGCCACCCGCGCGGTTGCCAGCACGCCCGCCCGCCCGCAGGCCGCAGCCCGGCTGGCCGCCGAAGCGCGACGCGACGCCCGCGATGAGCGGAATCCGCAGCGCCTGCCACCTTCGATGCTCGAACGCTTCAGCACCCCAGACCAGCCCACCGGGAACACGCCATGATCAAGCCACACCTGACCCGTCGCCTGTTGCCCGCGCTGAGCGGCCTGCTGCTGGCGACAGCTGCCCAGGCACAGCAACAGCCGCTGACCGGGCAGATGCTCGGCGGCGCCCGTCCCGCGGCAACCGCAGCGCAACCGCTGCAGTCCGAAACGCTGGCAACGGTCGACGTGTCCGCGCCCGAGGCACCTGTACCCGTACCGGCACCCGCCCCTCCCCCTGCCTACCACGTCGCCAGCACTGCGGCCGTACCTGCGCCCGCGGTACGCCGCAGCGAGATCGGCGACGCCACGCGCAGCCTGTTCCAGCTGCAGGCCTCGGGGCAGCAGGCCGGCCCGCGCCTGCCGATCCTCGGCGACCAGGCCACCCTGAGCTACGCACGCTACCTGAAGAGCTTCCAGCACGAGATTCCCGATTTCTTTGAAACCGATGTCGGCAAGTCCAAGGGAACATCCTCATCCGGACGTTGAGGTAGGCCATGAAACGCCCACGCCAGTTCAGCTTCAACCGCCCCCGCGGCGGCATGTCGGTCACAATGATGCTGGTCATGCTGGCGCTGCTGGCCATGCTCGGGCTGGTCGAGATCGGCTACCTGTTCTGGGCCAAGCGCGATGCGCAGAAGGTCGCCGACCTGGCGGCACTGGCCGGCGCCCAGCGCCTGGAACTGTGCACGTCGGACAACAGCGACAACAGTGCGGCGCGGCAGAGCGCGCTGACTCAGAACCGGTTTGCCGGCAGCCTGCAGATCAGGTGCGGGAACTGGAGCGCGACACGCGACACGACCAACCGCTTCCAGGCCACCGTGGATGCGGCCAACCCCCGCAACGCCGTGCAGGTCATCGCGCAGCGAAGCGTGCTGCCCTTCTTCGGGCAGAACACCAGCTTGCCGACCGTCAGCGTGCAGGCGGTGGCGCGCCGCTCCGAGCCCACTGCGGTGTTCGCCGTCGGCTCGCAGCTGCTGCGGACCCGCGGCGATTCGCTGCTGATGTCGACCCTGCGCCTGATCGGCCTGGATGTCACCAACGCCACGGTGCTTTCCTATGACGGCCTGGCGCAGGCCAACGTCACACCCTCCGGCCTGCTGAAGGCGCTCAACATTCCAGTCAGCGCCAACCTCAGTGTGGCCGACTTCAACCGCCTGCTGGCGGTCAACAAGATTTCGCTGGCGCAGCTGGTCGACGCCACCGCCACGGTGGTCGGCCGCGATACCACCGTCGGCGTGCAGCTGCGTGCCCTGTCGGACCTGGTCGCCACCCGGCTGGACATCACCAAGCTCAACATCGCGCTGGGCAGCGAATCCGGCGGCGGTGGCCTGTTCGCCGAGGTCATCTCTCCGGACGGTACCGCCGGCAGCGCGCTGGAATCGAAGATCAGCGTCCTCAACCTGATCAGCACCGCCATTTCCATCGCCAATGAAGGCAACGGCATCGCGATCGGCGGCCTGAACCTGCTGGGCATCAACGTGCAGGCCGGGGTGGTCGAACCGCCGTCGATAGCCATCGGGGGCGTGGGCTCACGCGCCTACAACGCGCAGGTCCGCCTGATGGCCGATGTCGACAGCAACAACCTGTTTGCGCTTGGCCCACTGCTGCAGCTGCTGGGTACGCGCCTGCATCTGCCCGTGCACGTCGATGTCGCCAACGCGATGGGCACGCTGACCGGCATCCAGTGTGGTGGCACCTCGCCCCAGGCCACCATCCAGGTCGACTCCTCGGTGCTGCGCGCCTGCGTCGGCAACGTCGATCCCGCACAGCGGTTCTCCAAGAACAATGTCTGTGACAACACCCTGCAGAAGGAACAGCTGCTGACACTGCTGGGCCAGCCCTTGATCAACGACAAGATCACCCTGCCCGCGTTGACCAGTTCGCAGAACCTGACCCTGGCTGCCGGCGAGAGCGGCTCCACCCAGATCAATCCGCTGGCACTGGGCAATGCCGTTTCCGATCTGGTCAACGAGTTGCTGCGGGTTCTGTCCGGCATGCTCAGCTCACCCAAGCAGGGCATGAGTGCGAATGACACCGCCAAGGCGCTGGCCGACCGCTACCTGCAGGCGACGTTCCCGCCCAACACGCGCTATGACGTCAACAAGCTGATTCCGCTGCTGCGCGATGGCGACCCCAGCCGGCAGCTGGCGCCGCTGAACAGCTGGAATGTGCCCGGTGGCCTGCCCTACGCCTGCGGCCTGCTGAACCTGGTCACCTGCCACAAGGACGGGCCGGTCTGGGATGCGTTCAAGGTCACCGTTACCGGCCAGGGCCTGGGCGTGCTCGACGGGCTGCTCGGCTCACTGGTCGGCGGCCTGCTGATCAACCGCTGCGACAGCCTGCTCGGCAACCTGATCGACTACAACGGCTGCGTGCGCAACAACCTGGCGTCGTACATCCAGACCGCGCCGGCCGGCTTCCTCGATGGTGCCGGTGGAACCGGCGTCAGCAACCCCGATGGCAGCGTCAGCTGCAGCGGGCTGCTGTGCACGCTGCTGAAGCCGATCCTGGCCGCGCTGCGCCCGGTCCTCAACAGCGTCGGCACCCTGCTGACCAACCTGCTGGCCAGCGTGCTGGGGCTGGAACTGGGGCGGACCGATGTCAACGTGCAATCGATCCAGTGCAGCGCCGCGCAGCTGGTCTATTGACCCGTGACGGGCGCCCTTGGCGGCGCCCGCGCCCATGCTAGACTCCCGGCGGGGAACCACCTTCATCTCAACCCACACTCATCCGTGGATGGTCTAGACATGCGAGAAACTTCAGGGGGCGCGGTCTTCGCCCGTCAGGCGCGCGGCGCGGCAATGCTGGCCGTGGCCATGATGCTGGTGGCACCGGCGGCGATGGCTGCCCGTGGCGACCGCGAAGCAGCCGCAGAGCCGGCCGCGCGCACCGCACCGGTAGTGCGCAACACCGTGGACGAACTCAAGCAGCTGATGGATTCGCGCCAGCTGACCGAGCTGCGCACCACCTACAACGGCAACTACGGTGCCAGCCTGCTGTTCAACGCCAACACCCTGACGTATTACGTCGCGCTGTTCCAGGAAAAGAACTTCTGGCGGGTGATCAAGACCGATGCCGTGGACAACGCCGAGCGCGTGTACCGCACGTTTGCGCAGCAGTCCGAGCAGCTGGCCCAGGTCTATATCGACACCACCCGGCTGGAAGCCGGCAAGCGCTACACCGAGCGCCTGGTGGCCTACAACGAGGAGCGCCTGCGCACCCTGCAGCAGGAAATGGAACAGCAGCAGGCGCAGTCGGCCCAGGTCAGCGCGGCCCTGCAGCAGGCCCAGCAGCAGGCGGTCAGCCTCAGCACCGACGTGCAGAGCACCAACAGCCAGCTGGACGCGCTGCAGCGCCGTATCCAGATCCTGCAGGCCGAACAGGGTAACCCGGAGCTGAGCCTGCCCAAGCCGGACAGCGTGCCCTCGCCGGCACCGGCGGCGGCCAGCGACGGTCGCTGAGCCCGCGCGTCCAGCGTCTCCGCACAACGGCGCCCTTGGGCGCCGTTGTCGTTTCCAGCACTGAAATCAGCGACACGCGTCGTGCACCGCGTCATCCAGCCGTCGGCGCTGTACGAAGTCCAGGCGCCTGGCCCTGGCCAACGCCTTCCCGCGTTGCTGCCGCGCACGCTCACAGGCGCGGGGATCGGCGCTGATCGGGATCAGCGCAGCGCGCGCGCGCCCGGGGCGTGACGCCCGCCGTCGGGCCGGCGCTGCAGTGGACGTGGCAGGCACCGGGCCACGCGGCAAAGACTGTTCCGCCGGAACGTCCCAGCGCCATTCCGCACGCCCCTGGCACGGCGTCTGCTGGTAGACAGGGTAAGCGCCGTCCACGCACTTGTAGACGTGGGTCTGCGCGCCTACTGCAGCCGACAGCAGCAGGCACACCAACAGGCAGCATGGAAGTCTGGGCATTGCGGGCTCCGCGACAGGTCCGCTGCCATCGTCAGCCGGCCCCCGGTCCGCCGCCAGAGCGATACACGTCACAGCCCAGGCAATCCAGCACAGGCGTGCAAGGCGTCCGATATCCATTGCGCTGTACTGCCGGAGGCACCGGCAGGCCTGCCGGTGCCTTCCCTCCCTTCCGCCAAGGAACCTGCAATGAGCAACTACGTCACCGTCGCCGATGGCGCCCGCATCTTCTACAAGGACTGGGGCAGCGGACAGCCGATCGTGTTCGCCCACGGCTGGCCGCTGTCCTCCGATGCCTGGGACCCGCAGATGCTGTTCATGGGGCAGAACGGCTATCGCGTGATTGCGCACGACCGCCGCAGCCACGGCCGCTCCAGCCAGACCTGGGACGGCAACGACATGGATACCTACGCCGACGACCTGGCCGCGATGATCGACGCGCTGGACCTGAAGGACGCGATCCTGGTCGGCCATTCCACCGGCGGCGGCGAAGTGGCCCACTACATCGGCCGCCACGGCAGCAAGCGCGTCGCCAAGGTGGTGCTGGTCGGCGCCGTGCCGCCGTTGATGCTGAAGACCGCCGGCAACCCGGCCGGCACTCCGCTTGAGGTGTTCGACGGCATCCGCAAGGGCACCGGCGGCGACCGCTCGCAGTTCTTCAAGGATCTGGCCACGCCGTTCTTCGGCGCCAACCGCGATGGCAACAGCGTCACCCAGGGCATGCGTGATTCGTTCTGGCTGCAGGGCATGCTCGGCGGCGTCAAGGGCCAGTACGACTGCATCCACGAATTCTCGGAAGTGGACTACACCGGTGACCTGAAGAAGATCGACGTGCCTGCGCTGGTCGTGCATGGCGATGATGACCAGATCGTACCGTTCGATGCTTCGGCCAAGCTGTCCTCGCAGATCATCAGCGACGCCGAACTGAAGGTGTATGCCGGTGCACCGCACGGCCTGACGGTCACCCACGCCGACGCGTTCAACGCCGACCTGC